>JSZA02000483.1 GCA_000785145.2 Candidatus Thiomargarita nelsonii | reverse complement strand
GGAGCGAATTAATGAATATGGTATCACCAAATGGATTTTATATCTTTCCGCCATTCAAGAAGGTGAGAAAATTGAATTAAGCCAAATTCAAAAGGCACTGTTAGAAAAAGATTATCAAACGGTGTCTATCGCACAAATTCGTGAAGTGTTAATCAAACTGTCGCGTGGTGACTTGTTGGAGTATTTGGAATTAGGCAACTGGTTTCGTAAAGTTAAAGATCCGATTTTGTTGGAATTTCTGCGAATTTGGGGACGTATTGAAGTCGAGGGGCACAATGGCTCGGAAGTGAGAGATGAGCTGCGATCTCAATACGAAAAACTCCAGCGACAAATTCGAGATTTAAAAGGTTATTTAGCCGAAGTTTATATGGCACAAATTCTCCAGAATGCCCAACGGCAGCAGATACCCGGACATTATTTTCATCAAGAACATGATATTGAGGTGCCCGACTTTAGCTATGTACGCCTAAGAGAACGTTTAGGCGCAGGTGCGGAAACCGAAATTGATCTTCATGCTGCTGCTGGAATTCAGCAATGGGTGGCAGAAAGTAAGTGGCGTTCCGAACGTAAAGCGAGTCCCACAGAAGTGCAGCAATTATTAGATAAAGCGCAACTCGTGAAATTGGATCGAAATGCTGAAATCATGCGAGTGTGGTTTTTTAGTTTTGATGGTTTCAGTAAAAAAGCAATTGATTTAATGTTAGAGCATGGCATATATTGGTCAACTCAAGAAGATTTAAATGGACTTTTGGATCATTTTAAATTGCGACGCTTGCCAGCACTTTGAGAGAAAACCATGTTTGCTTGTGCCTTTGATCT
>JSZA02000449.1 GCA_000785145.2 Candidatus Thiomargarita nelsonii | reverse complement strand
TGCCATCAGGGAGCCATCTGGCTAAGTCGCCTGTTTTGTAGATGCGCTCGGTTTTGCCGAATAGTTCGATTTCGATGAATTTTTCTGATGTGAGTTCGGGGCGGTTAAGGTAGCCGCGTGCCAAGCCTGCACCAGCAATGCACAGTTCGCCGGGGATGTTAGGTGGCAGGAGTTGGTGTGCTGAATCGAGGATGTAGATGCGGGTGTTGGCGATGGGTTGGCCGATATTATCAATCAAATCATCGACTCTTTGATATTCATAAACGCTACTCCAAACCGTGCCTTCTGTTGGCCCATATTCATTAAACAGCCGTGCTTGGTGGGTTTTGTTGTCATGCTGCTGTATCAAATTAGCATTGGAACTTTCTCCAGCAACAATAACTGTATTGAGTGCATGAAGGGTGTCATTACTATATTCCAGTAAAGCCATATACAATGTTGGTACACACAATAAATGAGAAATTCCATGTTGCCGAATCAGCATGGATAATTCCTGCAAATCATTGGCAGAATGGCTGAGATACAATTCCCACCCCGCTGATAATGAACCGAAAATACCAGCGACAGAACTATCAAATGCAAATGATGTTAGTAACAAAAATTTGGCTTGGTTATCTCGGTAATAATTGTTACGGGCTTGGATTGAATTGACCAAATGTCGTTGTTCAACCATTACTCCCTTAGGTTTCCCCGTCGAACCCGATGTATAAATCACATAAGCCAAATCCTCCGCTAGTCTACAAACCAAAGGATTCTCACTCGGCTGGTCAGCCAAATCCACTTCATCCAAACACACCACAACACATTCTGGCTCTAACTGTGCT
>JSZA02000024.1 GCA_000785145.2 Candidatus Thiomargarita nelsonii | reverse complement strand
AATTTATTTTGGACGAGGCGCCCAAGATAAATCTTGGACTCCAAGACAGGAGTCCAAAATTTATTTTGGACGAGGCGCCCAAGATAAATCTTGGACTCCAAGACAGGAGTCCAAAATTTATTTTGGACGAGGCGCCCAAGATAAATCTTGGACTCCGAAAATATCAATTAATGATTGCCAGCAACGCGCTCCAAACTTTTTCCACTGACAAATCTTCATAACACGCCGGCGAAATAGTGGAGACTCCTTGATAAGTACATTTTTTGCTCAAACAAGGCGCACAGGGAAAATCAGCTTGCAAATGCTTTTGTTGTGGACCATAAGTCCCAGTTCGTGCCGGTTGTGTCGCACCATATAAGGTAACGGAGGGTATCCCTAAAGCGGCAGTCAGGTGAGCAAGCCCTGTATCTACGCCAACTACCGCTTGTGCTTGTGCTAAGGCGGTGGCAATACCGTGTAAATTGCTTTTGGGAATAAGGCTAATATTTGGATCAATGCTTGCAATCTTTTGAGCGCGGGCATATTCTTGGGGATTGCCCCAAGGTAAACGCACCGCAAAGCCCGCCATCGTGAGACGTTGCGCCAGTGCGCTCCAATATTTGTCAGGCCAATGTTTTGTGAGCCAAGTTGTCCCATGTAAACATATTATAGTGGGGCGTATTGATTTATGTTGAAAGTGCTTAGCAATTCCGTAATCGGGCGGACTGTCAGGCTGTGGATAATCTAGTACAGCGGCGAAAAGTTGTCTTATTCGTGTGACAGCGTGTTGATTTTTGGAAATGGCGTAACGCTGCTGATAAGCGAGTGCTGCTAAGGGTTCACGCGCTGAGTGACGATCTAATCCACAACGCTTGCCTCGCGCATGATATGTCAAAAAGGCACTTTTGATGAGCCCTTGTGCGTCAATGACATTATCATATTGTTGAACTGTCAGGCTGCGGATAAATTGGTGCCATTTGCCACTATACCAAGTTCGCCAAACTTGTTTGCGCCACTGCCTGAGCGCGACGGGTATAACGCGCTTGACGGCAGGATGCCAAGTGGGTATTTCGGCAAAGGCTTCTTCGACTAGCCAATCACATTGTAATTGAGGATCGTGTTGATATGCGTCAGTCAGGGCGGGTAGGGTGTGGATGATGTCGCCTAGCGAAGAGGTTTTTATGATTAGGATGTGCATATTTGCGTCTAAAAAGTCAAAAAAATCCTATTTATTAAAGAAATACAGTCGAAAATATCAATTAATTAAGTCCCAGTGCTAAGGCGGTGGCAATACCGTGTAAATTGCTTTTGGGAATAAGGCTAATATTTGAAGCAATGCTTGCAATCTTTTGAGCGCGGGCATATTCTTGATGTTTGCCCCAAGGTAAACCAAGTGCCTTATTGTTGTTGGAGTCCAAAGCTTTAGCTTTGGACAGGGCTAGTCCAAAGCTAAAGCTTTGGACTCCATAAAAGGCAGAGTAGAACTAAGAGTTTAAGAAATAGGATTTTTAGATTAAATCAAATTACAAAGGATAAACCACAATGCCTTCACAAAACACCCTTCATTCTACTGAAAAACTACAAAAAGTTTTAGCCCGCGCCGGTTTAGCATCGCGCCGCGAAATTGAAAGATGGATTCAAAACGGGCGCATACAAGTCAATCAGCACACTGCCAAGATTGGAGATCGTGTTAGCACGACGGATAAAATTCGCGTTGATGGACGTCAACTCAGTTTACAAAGCCCTCCCCAAGAACTCTTGTGTTATCATAAACCTGCCGGTAAAGTTTGTACACGCCATGATCCTGATGGACGTTCGACGATATTTGAACGCTTGCCTTCCCCTAAACAGGGACGTTGGATTAGTGTCGGGCGCTTAGATTATAACACCGCTGGTTTGTTGTTGTTGACAAATAATGGAGAATTAGCTCATCGTTTGATGCATCCATCTTACAATCTTGAACGCGAATATGCTGTGCGTATTCTTGGTGAAGTCGATAACGCCATGCTCAAACGTTTGCATGATGGTGTGCTTTTGTCCGATGGTATGGCAAGTTTTAAGCAGATTGTCGATGCTGGCGGAAGTGGTGCCAATCATTGGTATCATGTCATCCTGACTGAAGGGCGCAAACATGAGGTGCGACGCTTGTGGCAATCGCAAGGTGTCACAGTGAGCCGTTTGATTAGAATACGTTTTGGTCCAATTTTGTTGCCCAAAGGTTTGCGTAGTGATCATTATATGGAACTTGATAGTCAGAGCCAAAAAACTTTGTTACAAGTTGTTGGCTTAAACGATTCACCGCCTTCCAAAAAACGCAGGGCTCGTCCAAAATAAATTTTGGACTCCTATACTGAGACAAAAAAATATGGCTTTAAAACCAAATCAAAAATTTACTGATGCGTTCCAGTCAAGAGACGAATTTCTGAATGCTCAACAGACACAACTCAATGGCTTAGAGGAGCGTAGCAAGCAGCTAGGAGATGAACTGAGACGCCTTACTATCATCGGAAAACATCGTCTCGAAGAACAAAAACGTTTTGACGTTTTAGAAATGCATATTCAGAGACTAGAACAACTCATTCCGGGGGGAGATCGTTTAAGTTTGATGGAAGACACTTTGGTAGCGTTAGAAACTCAGTTCAATGATAAAGAGTATCAAACTCAAAAAATAGCTGAAATACTGCCCCATGTCATTCATCAAGCAAACATAAGTCTTGAGTCATCAAATTCGTTTGAGGGAACAGAACTGGTAGAGTCTCTACAAATACCAGTAGAATTGTGTATTAAACAGTCGATTAGTCAAGATCCCCACCCATTTGCTGATACTTTATTTCCAATTATGGGTCCCGCGATTCGTAAGGCTATCAATGAAACCTTTAAAAACATCCTGCAAGCGATAAACCAAGCAGCAGAACATAGTTTATCTCCGCAGGGATTAGCTTGGCGATTGGAAGCGCGGCGCAAGGGCTTACATTTTTCAGAAATTGTTTTGGAAAAAACGCTGATTTTCAGGGTTGAGCAAGTGTTTTTAATTCATCGTGAGAGTGGATTATTAATCCAACATTTGCATCAACAAGAAGTGAAACTCGGTGATAGTGATGCGATATCGGCCATGTTAACGGCTATACAAGATTTTATCCGTGATTCGTTTAGCGAAAGTAAAACGGAAGAACTTGATAGTGTCGAAATTGGTAATTACACCGTTTGGTTGGAACGTGGACCTTATGCCGTGTTGGCTTGTGTGATTCGCGGTGTTGCGCCTTATGAATTGAGAAATATCATGCGTGACTCCTTGGAAAGGGTACATGCACGTTATGGGGATTTATTGCAGGCATTTAGTGGGGATGCTGTGCCCCTAAAGGCTTGTTTACCTTTTTTAGAAAAAACTTTGCAGTCGGAATCTAAAGCAAGAGCACAAAAGGCGCGTTTAAAGTCTCTGTCAGTCATTGTCATACTCAGTCTGCTTTTGTTGGGGGCTTTGGGATATTGGCATTTTCAGTCTCAACAACGCTTGAGTGATTATGTTGAAGCTTTGCAAAATACGCCGGGTTTTGTGGTTATTTCTACTCAAGAGCAGCATGGAAAATTGTTGACTTATGGTATGCGTGATCCCTTAGCTATAGACTCACGAGAGATAGCACAAACTTTTGAACTCAGCGAAGATGAAGTGGAGAATTTTTGGACACCCTATCAGGATTTAAGCCCAGCGTTTGTCGAAAAAAGGGTACATCTGCACTTAAAGCCGCCGGCTACTGTTTCTGTGCGTCTGGAAGCTAATGTTTTGTATTTGAGTGGTTACGCTTCGCAGCATTGGATAGATAAGGCGAGTGCGAGTATTTTCCCAGGTATTGATCGAGTGGTGATGGATGATTTGTTAGAGACTGATCTATTTTTATTGGCACTAGCGAAACGGACCTTGCTACCACCAGATAATGTGACTTTGGTGGTACAAGAGAGAGTCTTACAGTTGAAAGGCGAAGTTGATACGACGACATTTGAGGCATTACAAAAGCGGATACAAGCGTTACCGAGGGAGGCTTTTGCTCGCTTTGATAGCAGTGCTTTAAGGGATATTGAGCGTGAAAGACAGCTTATAATACAACGTATTGAAAAAAAAAATTTTTATTTTTCTAATGAATCTGCTATATTTTTAGCTGGACAAGAGAAGGCGCTGAATGCTTTACTTGAAGAGGTGCAACAATTATTGGTACACAGCCAGGCATTGCATCAATCAGTGCGTTTACAGATTATTGGAAATAGTGATGGGCGTGGTCCGAAAATTTTTAACCAGAAATTGATTCAACAACGTGCCCAAAAGGTCTTTGATTGGCTACAGCGTCATGGAATAAAAAAAGAGCAGTTGATGATAACTCCGCCGCCAGTCATTCGTTTTGGTGGAAAAAAAGCGAATCCAAGTGAGAGAAAAGTGAATTTTCACGTATTTTGGAGTCCAAAGCTTTAGCTTTGGACAGGAGAATTTTGAGTGTTACAAAAAAAAATTTGTATGATTGGTGACTTTGGTGTGGGCAAAACCAGTTTAATTTCTCGTTTTGTGCGTGAAACTTTTTCAGAAAAATATCTGACGACGGTGGGCGTCAAAATAGATAGTAAATTGGTGAAATTAGTTGACGGACGTGAAATAAAACTGATTTTATGGGACATTGCCGGCAACAATACCCTGGCTACCAGTTCTTATTTGCGTGGTGCCGCCGGTTTTTTGCTGGTTGTTGATGGCACTCGTCGCCCAACATGGGAGACTGCATTAAATCTACGTGAGCTTGTCATCAAAGAATTGGGTGAAAAACCTTTTATTATATTACTGAATAAAGCCGATTTGGAGGAACAATGGGAAATGGATGAAGAAGTGATTCAACAGCAAGGATGCCAGATATTCACGACCAGTGCTAAGACGGGGATGAATGTGGAAAAGGCATTTATTGAATTGGCAAGCTTAGCCGATACATTTATGCTAACAAACGTTAACAATAGCATCACTCACCACCAAGGTGGCTCGTGAGGAGGTATCTCTCAAAGCCTTAACAAAAGTCAAGGCGCCCTGAAGAGGTATGATTACCTTGGTTCTCGGTATTTAACCTCATCAAATACGCTCGCCATTTTACCTAACCAACGATTTTAGGTTAGAACCACAACCCAACGTGAGCTTGCGCTCACGTTATCCACATTATAAGGACTTGCAAAAAAAAATAAAGCATTTTTTTTAGTTAGTAAATAAATTGTGTGATTATGCATACAATAGGAAAAAAACATGCTCAAAATTCCTTTAAAGATTAGCAAATATATTAGTTCAAGGTGGATGGCAGAAAAGTTAGTCATTTATTTACAGATTGATAAGTCTGCCACTTTAATCAATTGGGCGGGCGCTCCTCAAGATTATGGATTGACAGACTTGAAGATTGGAAAACCGGCGACTGAACAAGTGAATTTTCTTGATGGGATGTTGACTGCTCCCCACATTCAAGTGCTGCCTTTTGTGTGCCTTGGGAAAAAAGCTTATGCTGAGATTCATATTGTTCCTGTCGATAATGACATTTATGTATTGATGTTTGATGTCACTTTTGAACATGAGCAACAGCAAAAAATGCAACAACAGGGCAATGAGTTGAGCATATTGACTTATCGACAAAGTCAGTTGTTGGAGCGGCATTGACAAAAATAATTCATTTCTGAATCAAATATTTACAACCAACTATTCAAGTGAGTTTAAACCTCAAAAAATACGCATAAGACTTTGAATTTACTTATTAATTAATACTAAAATGGTTAATTTTACAAAATCACCACATCAACCTATACTACTAATGGCAGGGGGAACAGGCGGGCATGTCTTTCCCGCCCTAGCCATCGCCGAAGCTCTACGGACACAAGGCTTTGCAGTCTGCTGGTTAGGAACGCGACGGGGTTTAGAAGCCCGTGTTGTACCCGACGCTAAAATAGATATAAAATATATTAGCATTGAGGGCATACGTGGAAAAGGATTGCTCAGTGTATTAGCGGCTCCCTTTAAAATCACATTAGCCGTATGGCAATCAGTGCGTGTTTTACGCGCCTTACGCCCCGCCGCCGTTGTTGGTATGGGCGGATTTGTCACCGGACCAGGCGGAGTTGCGGCATGGCTTTTACGCATTCCTTTATTAATTCACGAACAAAATGCGATTGCTGGATTGACCAATCGTTGGTTAGCGCGATTAGCTTTGAAAGTGATGGAAGCTTTTCCCGATACTTTTCCAAAAAAATGCCATGCGAACTATACGGGAAATCCGCTACGTGCTAATATTATGAACATATCGCCGCCTGTGTCTGTGCATGAGCCCAGGCGCGTCTTAATTGTCGGCGGTAGTTTGGGAGCAAAAGCTTTAAATGAGACAGTGCCACAGGCGCTGCGGCAAGTACCGGGTGCCCTTGAAGTTTGGCATCAAACGGGAAAAATACACATTAATGCCATGCAAAAAGCCTATGAAGGCGCACCGTTTAAAGCGCGAGTAGTCGCTTTTATTGAAGATATGGCGGACGCTTATGCCTGGGCGGATCTCGTGATTTGTCGGGCGGGTGCCATAACTGTTGGAGAATTGGCACAAGCTGGCATTGCCAGTATCTTAGTGCCTTATCCTTATGCCGTTGATGATCATCAAACCAGCAATGCCCAGTTTTTGTCGAAAAAGGGAGCCGCGATATTATTACCACAAACTGACTTAACCGTAGAAAAATTAGCGACTTTAATGACAGAATTGCACAACAATCCAGCCCGCTTACAAACAATGTCAGCGGCAGCGCGAAAGTGTGCCACACCTCTTGCATTACAAAAAGTGGTCGAATTAGTGATTAAAACGGCCTATTCTGGAAAAAATTAAAAGAATGTACGTCAATGAAAAATCTCTTCCCAAGCGCGGAAGACGCATTCATTTTATCGGTATCGGCGGCGTAGGCATGGGCGGTATTGCTGAAGTGATGCACCGCTTGGGCTATGCTGTCTCTGGCTCTGATTTGCACAAAAATCGCATGACGCGATATTTAATAGATTTAGGTATCAAAGTGCAAATTGGACATCTGGCTGAGCATATATATGGTTGCGATGTGGTCGTGATTTCCAGTGCCGTAAAAGATGATAATCCTGAAGTACAAGCCGCCCGTGCGCGACGCATCCCGGTTGTACCACGCGCTGAAATGTTAGGCGAATTGATGCGCTTTCGCCAAGGGATTGCCATTGCTGGCACACATGGCAAAACCACGACAACCAGTTTGATTGCCAGTTTATTAGCCCAAGGCGACTTGGATCCCACATTTGTGATAGGGGGACGTTTAAATAGTGCTGGGACACATGCCAGTTTGGGCGAGGGAAAATATTTAGTTGCTGAAGCCGATGAAAGTGATGCCTCTTTTTTATATTTAAACCCAGTGATGGCAGTCGTCACCAATATTGACGCTGACCATATACGCACATATAATAATGATTTTAATCAATTAAGAGAAACTTTTCTCGTTTTTTTGCAACAACTACCGTTTTATGGTTTAGCGGTTTTGTGTATTGATGACCCCGAAATAGAGGGCGTGTTGCCACAATTGACTAAACCAATGATAACTTATGGCTTATCAGAAAAAGCCGATATTCGCGCCACTGATATCCAGGCTCGCTTGGGACAAACGCGCTTTAAAGTTTTACAGGATCAGAGTCCTTGGTTAAATGTGGTATTAAATTTGCCTGGTAAACATAATGTGCGTAATGCCTTAGCCGCGATAGCCATCGCGCATGAGGTGGGCGTTTCTGATGCGGCAATCACTCGCGCTTTATCAGCCTTTAGTGGTATAGGGCGGCGCTTTCAAATGCAAAATATCTTGACAAAAGTAGGAGAAATTTTGCACATTGATGATTATGGACATCATCCATCTGAAATTGCCGCTATGCTACAAGCGATCACTGATGGCTGGCCGCAACGACGTCTCATTGTTGCTTTTCAACCACATCGCTATACACGCACTTATGATTTATTTGATAAATTTGTGCAAATCTTATCGGGTGTTGAGATATTGTTATTAGTTGACATTTATGCGGCAGGAGAGACACCGATTGTAGGAGCGACGGGGGAAGCTTTATGCGAGGCGATTTCTGAAAAAGGACAAAAAATTAAACCTGTCTTTGTGGCAGAGCCTGAGCAATTGCCTTCTGTCTTGTCACCTTTATTACGAGATCAAGATATTTTATTGACTTTAGGAGCTGGCAATATTGGTGCTGTTGCAGCTATGTTATCAGAATTTTTAGCCACAGGAAAAGAAGATGGCTCCAGCCAATACTGAAAATAATATTCATTTCAAAGCATTACGTGGAAAATTAACTGAAAATGAGCCCCTGTCTGAGCATACCTCATGGCGTGTAGGCGGACCCGCTGACTGGTTTTATGCGCCAGCAGATATGGCAGATTTAGCAGAATTCATATTACAAGTGCCGGCACCTAAGCCAGTTTTTTGGCTAGGCTTAGGTAGCAACATCCTTGTGCGGGATGGTGGAATACGGGGGGCAGTGATACAGACGGCAGGTTTACTGAATGAAATCAAATCATTAGATGAAACAACGCTCTATGTTGAAGCCGGCGTGAGTTCAGCCAAAGTTGCCCGCTTCGCGGCACGCGCTGGTTTGACGGGGGCGGAATTTTTAAGCGGTATTCCGGGCACCTTTGGGGGAGCTTTAGCCATGAATGCTGGCGCTTGGGGCACTGAAACCTGGTCACTGGTGCAAAGCGTAGAGACTTTAAATAGACAAGGACAATTTCATCGCCGTCAAATAACGGATTACACAATTGCTTATCGCAGCGTCAAAGGACCCAAAAATGAATGGTTTGTTGCGGCGACTTTACAATTGTCTCCAGAAACAGAGAATAGCAAGGCTAAAATTCAAGCATTATTAAAAGAACGCAATGATAAGCAACCAGTGGGTTTGCCCTGTTGCGGCTCCGTGTTTCGTAATCCACCCGACGATTATGCGGCTCGTTTGATAGAGGAAGCGGGTTGGAAAGCTCATTGTGTCGGCGGTGCTTGCGTTTCTGAAAAACATGCTAATTTCATAATTAATCACAATGCTGCAACGGCTGCTGAAATTGAAAATTTAATTGTGCAGATCAAAGTTTCTGTCAAACATATGTCTGGTATTAGTTTGATACCCGAAGTCCATATCGTAGGGGAACGCACCTGATAATATCAAACAAATGAAAAAAGACTTTGGTAAAGTAGCAGTACTGATGGGCGGCAACTCGGCAGAACGAGAAGTTTCCCTCAAAAGCGGACAAGCGATTTTAGAGGCTTTATTACGTCAAGGTGTCGATGCCTTGGGTATAGATACAGCCCATGATATTGTGGCACAATTGACCAAAACACAGATTGATCGCGTCTTCATCGCTTTACATGGACGCGGGGGCGAAGATGGCACCATACAAGGTTTACTAGAACATTTGGGACTACCCTATACCGGCAGTGGCGTGTTAGGTTCGGCATTAGCGATGGATAAATACCGTACTAAACAACTCTGGCAAGGATTAGGACTACCAACGCCTGCCTCTGTTCCTTTGCAAGCCGACAGTGATTTTAATCAAGTGGTTGCACAAGTCGGCTTACCGCTGATGGTCAAACCCGTGTTAGAAGGTTCCAGTGTTGGCATCAGTAAAGTCACCACTGTTAATGAACTCGCCCAAGCTGTCGAAACGGCACTTGAATTTGATTGTCTCGTTATAGCTGAACACTTTGTCAGCGGAATAGAATATACGGCAGCTATTTTGCAAGAGACCGTATTTCCCCTAATACGTTTAGAAACGCCCCGTGATTTTTACGATTTTACGGCTAAATATAGCGACAACAAAACTTCATATATCTGCCCTTGTGGTTTACCCGCTGAACAAGAACAGGCTTTACAAAATATTGCCAAGCAAGCCTTTTTATCTATTGGGGCTGGCGGATGGGGGCGAGTGGATTTTATCGTTGATTCAGCAGGACAAGCTTGGTTGCTAGAAGTCAATACCATACCGGGGATGACAGACCATAGCTTGGTTCCAAAAGCCGCTCAAGTGGCAGGTATCAATTTTGATGAATTGATATTGCGTATTTTAGAGATAGAACTTTTCAAAAAATGAGGAGGTTATCAAAGTGTTTGAATTAATGGATACCTACAGCCAAAATGCTGTCATTAAAGTAGTTGGGATTGGTGGAGGCGGCGGTAACGCCGTTGAGCACATGCTCCAGGGTAATATTGAAGGCGTTGAATTTATTTGTGCGAATACCGACGCACAAGCCCTTAAAAACTCATCGGCACGGACCATTTTGCAATTAGGCACCGAAGTCACTAAAGGCTTGGGGGCGGGTGCTAACCCCCAAATAGGTGAACAAGCGGCTTTGGAAGATCGTGAACGTATTATGGCAGTCCTTGAGGGGACTGACATGGTATTTGTCACGGCTGGCATGGGTGGCGGTACCGGCACCGGAGCAGCCCCCGTTGTGGCACAAGTTGCCAAAGAAATCGGCATACTGACAGTAGCCGTCGTCACCCGTCCCTTCCCATTTGAAGGTAGAAAACGCGCCAAGGTTGCGGAAGCCGGTCTGAAAGAACTGAACGCTCAAGTTGATTCTTTGATTATTATTCCTAATGAAAAATTGCTGAGCGTCTTGGGCAGAGAAACCACTTTATTGGAGGCTTTCAAAGCCGCTAATGGTGTCCTGTATAGTGCCGTTCAAGGCATTTCGGAATTGATCACGCGCCCTGGCTTGATTAATGTGGACTTTGCTGATGTGACGACTGTTATGCAAGATCAAGGTCTGGCGATGATGGGATCCGGTTATGCTAAAGGTGAGGGTCGCGCTCGTAAGGCTGGTCTTGAAGCTATATCGAGTCCTCTCTTAGAAGACATAGATTTATCTGGTGCTCGCGGGATATTAGTCAATATGACAGCCGGTCCCGATTTAAGCATTGGGGAATTTGAAGAAATGGGTGATGTTGTTGAAGAATTTGCCTCAGAAAATGCGACGGTGGTGGTGGGCACAGTGCTTGATCCTGATATGGAAGACGAACTGCGTGTCACGGTGATTGCAACGGGTGTCGGCCCTCAAGAAGAACAAGAAGAAGAGCAAGAACCGCAAGAACAAGTCCCCATGAATTTGACCTCCAAATCAAATATTCCCAAAAAAACCGGCAAGAGAAGTGATTCTGGGGAGAGCGACAAGCCCACAGTAACACATCTGCAACCCAAGAAAAGGAGAGTCAATTCTCTTAATGAGGATAGACAAGCTGGTGACGATTATTTAGATATTCCCGCATTTTTACGTCAGCAAACGAACTGAAAATTATGATCAGACAACGTACATTAAAGAAGGTGATTAATACCAGTGGTGTTGGTTTACATAGTGGTAAAAAAGTTTGCTTAAGCTTAAGACCAGCACCGGTGAACAGTGGGATTATTTTCAGGCGTATTGATTTAGAATTGCCAGTGGAAATTCCCGCGTGTGCTGAACATGTTGGAGATACACGCTTCTGTACAACATTGATCAAAGGGAAGGTTAAAGTTTCAACAGTCGAACATTTGTTATCCGCCTTAGCAGGTTTAGGTATAGATAACGCTTATATTGATGTAAATGCCGCAGAAATTCCTATCATGGATGGCAGTGCAGCACCATTTGTCTTTTTGATTCAATCCGCTGGCATTGAGGAACAAAATGCCACTAAGAAATATATTCGTATTAAACGCCCAGTACAAGTCAAACAGGGCGACAAATGGGCACGTTTTGATCCCTTTAATGGTTTCAAAGTGAATTTAAAAATAGATTTTGCTCATCCCGTCTTTACACGGACTCGTCAATCGGTTGAAATTGACTTTTCTAAAAACGCTTTTGTCAAAGAAGTGAGCCGGGCTCGAACCTTTGGTTTCATGCACGATTTTGAGTTATTGCGGGAAAATAATTTAGCATTAGGCGGTAGCCTTGATAATGCCATCGTTGTAGGAGACTATCGCATTTTGAACGAGGGTGGCTTGCGTTATGAGGATGAATTTGTGAGACATAAGGTACTTGATGCCGTTGGAGATTTATATCTCGTGGGATATGGAATGATAGGTGCTTTCACTGGATATAAATCTGGACATGATCTTAACAATATTTTATTGCGTACTTTGTTAGCCAATAAACAGGCGTGGGAGATAGTACACGCTGATGAGTCTGTCACGGTGCCAACTTTCAATCCTCTTCAACCAGTGGCTGTGTATTCTTAACTTATAGTTGTCCAGAAAAGTTTTGTTTCGGGAATGGAGCGCAGCGAAATTCCCGAAACAAAACATAAAGAAATAGGATTTTTAGATTGTTAGTTTATTTAAAATTTCGCCGGACGTACCTTGACTTCTATTTTTTCAATTGTTGTTGGCAAGCTATTGTCCTGTTGCCATTGCTGCAATAGTTTGGGTACCATATAACGCAACTGAGTGCCCCAAATAGAAGAATCTGCCTGTACGACCAAAATTTTCTGCCGAAAATTAGCAACATGACAATGTTGGTTTAAGGGGCTAGGCAAGCTGCCTTGAAAGATTTTATCAAGTTGTTTAATCGTTTGAATATGTTCTAACAAGGGCTTTAAAACGCCCGATGGGTTTGCTATCAATTGACTAAAGGATTTCATAAATAGTCATTCTAACAATAAATAAAAGGAAGGAAGGAATATGGATGTTATCCGACAAAAGCTTGTAAATCATACTCCCTTGATTTCATCAATTTTAGTGCCAGTTGCTTTCGTTTATATGCTAACTGTAGCGAGTTTTGCTTACTCAACGTCAGAAAACTCAATGGAGAATCTGTTAGGGCTACGTATCAGTACCTTACAAGCATCGGATAAAGGGACCCAAAAGCACCAGAGTCAAACATCTGATTTCTGTATCTCTTGGGGTAACATTATCTCTCAACAACCAAAAGTTCAGCTCACCTCATGGATTTTAAAATCCATTTCATCATCACAACGGTTTTCACCTAAAAAGCCGTTTTTACCGGCGGGTTGGCCGTTAAAACAAGGCCGTATCTCTTCAAAATTTGGCTGGCGTGGCAGATATATGCACAAAGGGATTGATATTGCCGCCAAAAGGGGAACGCCCATTTTAGCGGTAGAAGACGGCGTTGTCGTGCGTTCCAAATATGTGCGTGGTTTTGGGCGACTGGTTGAAATTAAACATGGTGACATGTATTTAACACGGTATGCCCATAATAGTAAAAACATAGTAAAAGTAGGGCAAAAAGTGAAAAAAGGTCAGCTTATCGCGCTAGTCGGCTCAACCGGTCGATCCACAGGTTCTCATCTTCACTTTGAAATACGCAAAAATGGTGTTGCGATCAATCCGATCAAATATCTGGGTGCAATGGACACTTTTAATTTGGCAGAAAACTTATCAGTTATCAGTTATCAGTGAACATTTTTCGTTGAAAAATGAAAAATAAAAAACCAAGTTTCGGCTACGAAACTTGGTTTTTTTTATTTTTAGTCCCATTTAGAGATACCGCTTAACTGAAACTGATTAAACTAAAAATTAATTAAATTGAAAAACGCTATCTATTATGATAAAAATAAGTAAATTTTTTTCCAAAATTTTCGGCAGCCGCAACGAACGGCTCATCAAACGGATGTCCAAGGTCGTTAGCCAAATAAACAGCCTGGAACCCTCTTTCACAGCCCTCAGTGATGCACAATTAAAAGACAAAACCGCAGAATTTCGTCAACGTTTAGAGGCGGGTGCCTCATTAGACGATCTACTCCCCGAGGCCTTTGCCACCGTCCGTGAAGCGGGCAAACGTACCCTCAATATGCGCCATTTCGATGTCCAACTCATCGGCGGTATGGTCCTGCACCAAGGCAAAATTGCAGAAATGCGTACTGGAGAGGGCAAAACCTTAGTGTCAACTCTAGCCGCCTACCTGAATGCCTTATCCGGTAAAGGAGTTCATATTATTACCGTCAATGACTACCTGGCGAGCCGCGATGCTGATTGGATGGGAAAAATTTATAATTTTCTAGGTATGACAGTTGGAGTCAGCCTATCAGGCCTGTCACATGAGGAAAAACGAGCCGCTTATGCGGCGGACATCACCTACGGCACCAACAATGAGTTTGGCTTTGACTATCTACGCGATAATATGGCCTTTAGCATCAATGACAAAGTGCAACGAGACTTAAATTTTGCCGTCGTTGATGAAGTGGACTCGATTTTAATTGATGAAGCCCGTACTCCGCTGATTATCTCTGGTCCCACGGATGATAATTCTGTTTTATACCAGCGCATCAATGTCATTGTTCCTCATTTGAAACCACAAGAACGTGAAACCGAAAAAGATGAGGAAGTCGAAGTGCCAGGGGATTATTATGTTGATGAAAAACATAAACAAGTGACCCTGAGTGATGAAGGCCATCAACACATTGAAGACGCTCTCATCAAAGAAGGCATACTCAAACCGGGCGAGAGTTTATATGATGCCTCTAATATTAGCTTGATGCACCATGTCCACGCTGCCCTTCGCGCTCATACGCTATTTCAACGCGATGTGGATTACATTGTCAAAGACAACCAAGTCATTATTATCGACGAATTCACCGGGCGGCAAATGCCGGGGCGGCGCTGGTCCGAAGGGCTACATCAAGCCGTCGAAGCTAAAGAAAATGCCCAGATTCAAAACGAAAACCAAACATTGGCTTCCATTACTTTCCAAAACCTGTTTCGTCTCTATGACAAACTCTCTGGGATGACGGGCACGGCGGATACAGAAGCTTATGAATTTCAACAAATTTACGGACTAGAAGTCGTCGTCATCCCCACCAATCAAAATATGATTCGTGACGATAAGGGCGACTTGATTTACCTCACGACACAGGAAAAATACCATGCCATTATTGAAGACATTAAAACTTGCCAAGAAGCAGGACAACCCGTCTTAGTCGGTACCACTTCGATTGAAAATTCGGAAATCCTCTCAAAACTGTTGGAACAACAGAAAATCAAACATCAAGTTTTGAATGCCCGATTTCATGAACAAGAAGCCCAAATTATTGCACAAGCCGGCAGTCCAGGCACCATCACCATTGCTACCAACATGGCAGGGCGCGGTACCGATATTGTGCTAGGTGGCAATATTGAATTTGAAATTAAAGACCTGGGCGATAATCCTGACGAAGCGGAAGTTGAAAAAAAGCGTCACGAATGGCAACAACGTCACGCCGCCGTTCTCAAAAGTGGCGGATTGCACATCATTGGCACAGAGCGCCATGAATCACGGCGTATTGATAACCAACTACGGGGTCGTTCTGGGCGGCAAGGTGACTCAGGCTCTAGTCGCTTCTACTTATCCTTACAAGACAACTTGATGCGTATTTTTGCCTCAGAACGTGTTTCAAAATTAATGCAAAAATTGGGCATGGAAGAAAATGAGGCGATTGAACATCCTTGGGTGAGTAAGGCGATTGAAAACGCACAACGCAAAGTTGAAGGGCATAATTTCGACATTCGCAAACAGTTGCTCGAATATGACGACATTGCCAATGATCAACGTAAAATTATCTACGAACAACGCAATGAATTAATGGCGGTTGATTCCATTTATGAGACCATCCAAGCCATTCGTCACGATGTTCTGAGGGAGCTGATAGATGTCTATATTCCGCCCCAAAGTTTGGACGAATTATGGCATATTCCTGAGCTTGAAGTCGCCCTCGAACAACACTTTGGTCTCCGTTTACCGATTGGACAATGGTTGGAAGAAGATCATAGTTTACATGAAACACCCTTACGCGAAAAAATAGAAGAACTGATTGTCGCAGCCTACAACGAAAAAGAAAAATTCGTTGGTACCGAAGTCATCCGCCATTTTGAAAAAGCGGTCATGTTACAAGTGCTTGATGGCCATTGGAAAGAACATTTAGCCGCGATGGACTACCTACGTCAAGGCATCCATCTACGTAGCTTTGCCCAGCAAAATCCCAAGCACGAATATAAACGTGAAGCATTTGAAATGTTTTCTCAATTGCTTGACAGAATCAAGCATGAAGTTGTTGGTATCATTTCCAAAGTGCAAATCCGTGCACAAGCGGATGTCGATGCGGTAGAAGAACAACGGCGGCAGACGGTACGGATGCAATTTAGACATGCGAAGGTAGATGGATTGACTAATGAAGTGGCAGATGAGGAGGCACAAAAAAAACCTGCTCCCAAACGGCCTTTTGTGCGAAAGGAGCGTAAAGTAGGCCGTAATGAACCTTGTCCTTGTGGCTCTGGTAAGAAATATAAGCAGTGCCACGGGAAAATTACTTAATAATTCTCGACGCGGAGCGTCGGGGCAGGCATTCCTTTGCCTCGCGTGGGAACGATAAATGTAGGGGCAACACCCTAGTGGTTGCCCCCCTCCTTAAGGTTTCTCCTTGCGTCGAAAGGACAGGCTTAATGGCATTTGTTCTCGTTCCCACGCTCTGCGTGGGAATGCCTGCCACGACGCTCCGCGTCGTGTATTTATAAAAAAAAATGGCTATTAACTTTTTACCTGAATTACTTCCACTAAAGCCCATTAAGGGCATCAAGATAGGCACAGCTTGTGCTCAAATCAAAGAACAAATAGAACGCGATGATTTGGCCTTATTTGAGCTATCGCCACAAAACAGTTGTGCGGCTGTCTTTACACGCAATGCTTTTTGCGCCGCGCCTGTCACCCTTGCGAAACAGCATTTGGCAACCACAATGCCCCGTTTTTTTCTCATTAATTCTGGCAATGCTAACGCTGGGACGGGTCAAGCTGGCTTAACCGATGCAAAAAACTGTTGTGAGGCAGTCGCCAAATTGAAAGGCTGTGCTGTTAATGAAGTTTTGCCGTTTTCTACTGGTGTGATTGGTGCTCGTTTACCTGTAGAAAAAATCAGTGCTGCTTTACCAACCGCTCTTGATGCTGACGGGTGGGAAAAAGCCGCTTCTGCCATTATGACCACCGATACGGTGCCCAAAGGCGAGTCGGTGCATCTCTCTATTCAAGGGAAAACGGTGACAGTGACGGGCATTGCTAAAGGTGCGGGCATGATTAAGCCTAATATGGCAACTATGTTGGCATTTATCGCCACTGATGCGGCTGTCCCACTGCCAGTGTTACAAGATTGTCTCAATCAAGCAGTCAAAGGGAGTTTTAACCGTATTACTGTTGATGGAGATACATCGACTAATGATGCTTGTATGCTGGTGGCTACTGGACAGGGAGAGGTGGCGATTGATAGTATTGAGGATTTTGCCTATATCCCATTTTGCGAAGCGGTCACTGAAGTTTGTGTGAAATTAGCTCAAGCCCTTGTGCGCGATGCTGAAGGGGCGACTAAATTTATAACGATTACTGTTGAACAAGGCGCTTCTCAAGAAGAATGTCTTGACGTCGCTTATACGATTGCACATTCACCTTTAGTGAAAACGGCGTTTTTTGCCAGCGATGCTAATTGGGGACGTATTTTAGCGGCTATTGGTAGGGCTGGCATGGAAAATTTAGATATTAATGCCGTGCAGATTTATCTGGGTGATGTGTGCATTGCCAAAAATGGTGGAGTGGCGGAAAGCTATTCTGAATATAAGGGACAACTCGTGATGCATGAGACAGAAATTACTGTGCGTATCTTGTTGGGTCGCGGAAAATGTCAAGAAACTATTTGGACTTGTGATTTGTCTTACGATTATGTGCGTATTAATGCGGAATATCGGACTTAAAAAGGAGATTTATCAATGCCTAGCATAAAGAAATTTGATCGCCGCCTGATCAAAAATTTCTTAGACGAAACTAACCTTAATTATTTAACTGATAAAGATGGCGACTTTACAGTCAATTTCGCCTATGACGAGGAACTGGGATGTGAATTGAGTTTCTGGTTTATTGTGACGGGTTCCAATGATGAAATCTACCAGATTTTAGTTTCATCAGATAAAGAGATTCCTAAAAATCAGTGGGCTCGGGTTTTAATGTTGTGTAATAACTGGAATAAGGAAAAACGTTGGCCCAAAGCTTATTTGCATGTAGAAGATATGAATACCGATACAAGTGGAAATATTTTGCTTGAGGAGCAAATTGACCTTGAACAGGGCATTCATCAGGAGTTGTTCAACGACTATACTGGAACCATATTGTCCACGGCATTTCAATTTTGGAAATGGATGCACCTGGAACAGGGCATGTAAATCGCTTAGCTTAACCTAAAAATCCTATTTCTTTAAGAAATAGGATTTTTTTAAGGCAACTCGCAAATAATAATATACCAGTCAGGGCAACCATAAAGGATTGCCCCTACATCATATGACGTAGGGGCAACACCCTAGTGGTTGCCCTTAATCCCTAGTGGTTGCCCTTGGTATATTATTATTTGCGAGTTGCCTAATAGCGTAAAAAATGTTCGCAAAAAGTGACTCGATCCTGTATAGTTGACTTTTTTTGTCAACTATTAGAGATAAATTTATGTCTAACCCCCTGATTAATGAAACGAGTCCCTATTTACTCCAACATGCTCATAATCCCGTGCAATGGTATCCGTGGGGTGAACAAGCCCTCAGTTTGGCTAAAGAACAGAATAAACCGATTTTGTTATCCATTGGTTATTCGGCTTGTCATTGGTGTCACGTCATGGCACATGAGTCATTTGAGAATCCCGATACGGCGGCATTAATGAATGATTTATTTGTTAATATCAAAGTTGATCGTGAGGAACGTCCTGATCTTGATAAGATTTATCAGATGGCACACCAGTTAATTATTCAACGCGCCGGTGGTTGGCCTTTGACAATGTTTTTATCTCCCAAAGAGCATTATCCGTTTTTTGGAGGGACTTATTTTCCGCCGCAACCCCGTTATGGAATGCCAGCTTTTTCAGAAATCTTGACAAAAGTGGCAGCATTTTATCACTCGCATCAAGCGCAAATTAATGAGCAAAATCGCTCCTTAGCCCAAGCATTACAAGGGGGTTATGAAAGCAGCGCACCAGAACAAATTAATGCGGCGCCATTCAATCAGGCACGCGCACAATTGGGTCAAAATTTTGATCATACTCATGCCGGTTTTGGTGGCGCTCCCAAATTTCCCCATATCTCTAATATTGAGCGTCTTTTACATCATTATGTCATTAGCGCTAGGCAGGGTAAGCAGCCTGATGAAGAAGGCTTGCATATGGCCTTGTTTACTCTGAAAAAAATGGCGTTGGGCGGCATTTATGATCACTTAGGGGGTGGGTTTTGTCGCTATTCTGTTGATGATCTTTGGATGATCCCTCATTTTGAGAAAATGCTATATGATAATGGTCCGTTTTTAGGTATTTATAGCGAAGCTTGGCAATTGATTGAGACTGAGTCGTTATTTAAACGAACGGCTTTGGAAACGGCAGATTGGGTTATTCGTGAAATGCAGTCCCCAGAAGGGGGATTTTATTCAAGTTTTGATGCCGATTCTGAAGGTGAAGAGGGCAAGTTTTATATCTGGACACCGGCAGAGGTGAAAAGCTTATTAGATGAGGAACTTTATCCGCCGTTTGCTCATCATTTTGGTTTAGATAAACCGGCGAATTTTGAAGGCAATTGGCATTTGCATGTTTACCATGAGCGCGAGGAGATGGACGCCCGTTTAGATAAGGCGCGTGATATTTTATTTCAACATCGTGAAGGGCGGGTGCATCCGGGGCGTGATGAGAAAATTTTAACGTCATGGAATGCTTTGATGATTAAGGGTATGGCAACGGCTGGACGGATTTTTGTTCGTGAAGATTATCTGAAGGCGGCTGAGCAATCTCTTGATTTTATAAGAAATACGCTTTGGGTTGATGGACGCTTGCTGGCAACGAATGGCAAGGCGCATTTAAATGCTTATTTGGATGATTATGCGTTTTTGCTGGATGCGATTTTGAGTTTGTTGCAAGCGCGTTGGCGCGATGGGGATATGGCGTTTGCTATCGAATTGGCTGAGGTGTTGTTAGAAGAGTTTGCTGATACGGCGCAAGGTGGTTTTTATTTTACGGGGCATAACCATGAAACTTTAATTTCGCGCCCTAAATCGTTTAGTGATGATTCAGTGCCTAGCGGCAATGGTATTGCGGCACATGCGCTGGGACGATTAGGGCATATTTTGGGAGAAACCCGTTATCTTGAGGCGGCTGAAAAAACAATTCAAGCAGCTTGGTCAAGTTTGATGCAGATGGCTTCTGGTCATACGACGATGTTGTTAGCGGTGGAGGATTATTTATTTCCACCTCAGACCATTATTTTGCGAGGAGAGCCAGAAACTTTGAAGAAATGGCAAGCGGTGTGTCAGAAAAATTATGCGCCACAACGTTTGAGTTTTGCGATTCCTACTGGTTCCGAGGCAAAAGTTTTCGCGCGCGCGCGAAAACTTTTGCCTCGGAAGGATGATTTACCTGGTATGCTTGCCAACAGAAAGGCGGAAGGGGCGGCTGTGGCTTATGTTTGTTCCGGTTATCAGTGTAGTGCGCCGATTATGTCTTTGGATGAGTTGACAAAGGTTTTGTTTGAACAAGCAATGCCAGACAATAAATAGAGTACAACCAATCCGACTTCCCTAGAAAATATATTAGAAGTGCTGGGAGTAAAAGTTGTCGATTATGATAGCCGCGATAATGGTGCGAAGATTTTCCAAACAGCAATACTATGAAAACAAAATCTAAAATTGTTCTACTAAGTGTAAGTGCTGTTATCTTATCCCATCTCATCTGGGTGGGATTAAAATTTTATCAAGAAGATAATGTGGCCATTCATATTGCGTTTGTCGGCCCCATGTCAGGAGTCAATGCCACCTTCGTTAAGGGCAACCATAAAGGATTGCCTTCCGAGGCAAAAGTTTTCGCTGCGCGAAAACTTTTGCCTCGGAAACATAAAATGCGGTCCTCCGTAGGGGCAATCCCTTGTGGTTGCCCTTAACTTAATGGCATTGATGTCAGGAGTGGGTGAGTCTATGACTCAAGCTATTCAGCTATACCTTGATAGCATCAATAAGCAAGGAGGAATAAATAATCAAAAGATCGTCCTTGATATTTTTGACGATCAAAATGATGCCAACCAAGCCCTCAAAGTGGCACAAGACATTGTAGAACAGAATCGTGCGGTTGCTGTCATTGGACACCATTACAGTGTTTGTTCCATCAATGGTGGTAAAGTCTATAAAAAACATGGAATCCCTGCCATAACGCCGGCATCCACTCATATTGATGTGACTCAGGATAACAAATGGTATTTTAGAACGGTTTTTAATGATAAATTACAGGCCCGTTTTCTAGCTCATTACGCAAAACGTATTCTTCATCAAAATACGGTCAGTATCATCTCTACTGATGAAACCTATGGTTCTTCTCTTGCCAGTTTATTTGAAAAAGCCTCAAAAAATTTGATTGATATAAAATATAAGTGGTTGTTATCATCTAATAAAAACTTAGAACCGCAAATGGCTCAGATTGTGAGTGATTTACAGACAAAACCAGATGCGGGCCTCATTTTTCTGGCAACCCATGCGCCTGAAGGTGTCAAACTGGTCAAATTAATTAGGGATGCTGAGATCAAAAATCCTCTGATAGCCCCTGATTCTTATGCCGGCAAAAGCTTTTCTGAAGGCTTTTTGAATTATCCAAAAGAAAAACTGACGCCCGGTTACTATACCAACGGTATCTACGTTTCAGCCCCTTTTATTCTTAATACGGCTAATAAACAAGCTTATGCCTTCAACACGCTCTATCAAAAACAATTTCAAGAAAAACCACCATGGCACGCCTTTTATGCAGTAGCCGATAGAAACAAAATCAGGGATATTCTCTTGAATCAATTTGACACGCCTGAACACGCCGTAAAAGGATCCACAGGGTTAAATTATTTTGATGAGAATGGAGATGTCTTAAAATCGGTTTCGATGGGCGTTTACAAAAATAATCACCTGATTTCCACCTTCAACCAACTACAAATCATGCCGCCGGAGACAATTGCTCAGGTTGATTTAACCCGTCAAGAAGGACGTTATAGAGTCAAGGGTCATTTCAAGGGAAATCTCTATTCATCAAAACATCATATTTCTTTAATTCAGCAGCTACTGAGTATTAATTTCCGTCATCGTCATTTAGATCGAAAACACCTAAATACCTTAACCCTGGAAACCGGCTTGAATTCTCGACATTCAATGCCGAAGCCTTAATTAGCAATAACGCTTATGCTTATTATGCTCTCATACCCTCTCAATTCGCACTCGGATTTTTGATATTCAGTGGTGTTATGACATTCATAATTATTTTAGTGAGTTATAAAGACAAGATAGTTAAACGCTTAAAATATCTTTGGATTTTTCAGGTCATTTTTTTATTTATTTTACTTATCTCAAGTGAATTTTTCGTAATAGACTGGATTATAAAATATTTCCACCTCGTTCCATTAGCAACCGCCCTAAAAGCATTTGATATCCTGTGGTGGATAATACCGGCTATTTTGCTCAATATGGCGGTAGAACGTTTTTTATGGTTGCCATTAGAAGAAACAACGGGGCGTACCGTTCCAAACGCTTATTTATATTTTGGCGTTATTTGGCATAATTGCCTTTGTGTTTGAAAAACCCATCACAAGTCTATTGGCAACCTCTGGCGTGGTAACTATAGTTATTGGTTTAGCGATTCAAATGAATTTGTCAAATATTTTCTCTGGCATTGCGCTTAATATTGACCGTTCTCTTCGCATCGGTGACTGGGTTAAAATCGGCGATTTTGATGAGGGAAAAGTCGTTAATATCAATTGGCGAGTCACTCAAATTAAAACCAGAAGGGACTATATTTTAAGTATTCCCAATAGCACGATATCGACCTCGAACATCCACAACTTTAGTTATCCTGATGCTCAATACTGGTTACTGGTTAGGGTACCTATTGAGCATCAGCATGATCCTAGAAAAGTCGAGGAGATTCTCCTAAAAGCGGTACTTTCTGTAGAACAAGGCGAGATGTCATACCCGGTATTTGGCTGGAAAATATCCAAGTTGGGAACGTCAACAATGAATTTGTTGCCAGCTATGTGGTCTTTTTTCAGACTGAAAATTATCAAAACAAATTCCGTGTATTGAAAAGAGTCTGGACGAACATTTGGATTCATCTGAACCAAGCGGGCATTCTGCCAGTTACGATTCACCCCCAGAATGCTGTCGCTGTTCCATCCAAACTAGCTGATGTTTTAACCAAAAATCAATTACAGGACATGGTTGCGGCATCCTAAATTTTGAAAACTAAAAAATCCTATTTCTTCAAGAAATAGGATTTTTAAATTGAATTTACGGCACCCATTTTTGTTAATGTGGAAGGCTAACCACTCATTTTTTAAAATGACTAGCTCTCATTTTTGATGTCAAGCATTTTTTTTTAGAATTCATAAAAATTCTAAAGATTCTTGTCTGTCTGGGGTAGATAAGCTCCGCCAGTGTTTTAGGCTCATTTTTGGGGCTTCACTGTCAATATTTGTGATAAGCGTTTAGGACACGTTTATGCTACTTATAGTCTGTAGATTTATAGTCATCATATCACTATATTACCTAACAATTTTAATGCCGCCTCAAAAACAGGAATGGACTTGCAACGAAAGTTTGGTTTTCAACTGAAAAAAAAGCGACTAGCAATGGGACTCTCTCAGGAAGCGTTGGCGGAGCGTGCATGCTTGCACCGAACTTATGTCGGTAGTGTGGAGAGAGGGGAGCGGAATATCTCTTTAAACAATATTGTCCAACTCGCCAAGGCACTTCAATGCAAGCCGAGTGAGCTTTTGGAATGTTTTAACGACATCGAGTAATACAATGGAACTATGCCTAAAAGTTATTCCCAATAGATCAAAATATGCTCAGATTAAGCGTTGTTATTGCGAAAAAGGGCATGATGGACGGTGCGAAGAATTCCCCTATTTAAAACATTTGGCTCATCACTTTAAACAAGTTGCCAACAAAATTAAAAGAGATGCCACCAAAACAACGGGGGCGGCATGGAAAAGTGAAAATGCGGGACCAAATCGTATAGATCGTTGGGTGATGCTCCTCAGTGATGAAGAGTTGGAACAATATGGGATTAAAATGATGGCACTTAAACAGACTGTTGTTGCAAAGTTACGGGAAAAAGCGGCAAGCTACGAGGATTGTATGGCAGTCGCGGCTAAACTAACTTGGATAGTTTATCAAATGCTAGATGCCCCTGAAGCACCTGAAAATATCAAAAAGCACCTAGAGGCATGTTTTGGTAAATTTCAAGCAGGAGCAACTAAGTGCATCGTATGCAAAATGCCTCTCTCTTTCCGTAGCTTTAGTCAAGCAAAACGTGGAAGGGCGAAAATAGAAACCGCCCATATGAATCCTAGAATTCACAATGCCAACAATGTCGGATTTGCACATCGTGAATGTAACATTGCTCAGGGCGATAAGACACTTGACGAGTTTTACACATGGATAGCACAAATCCTTGAACGAGTTCAGAGTTCAACCTCATAAGAATCAAACGCCTTTAACATTTGTAATAATTTAGCCCGCTCATAAATCACTTGTGAAAATCTTGATAGAGTTGCCCGCCACTGATCGTTTTTTGCCGGCAATGGCAATTTGATTTCCTTAATCCGTTTTCCTAACGCGCCTAAAGTAGATTGTATAAAAACCAAACTCCGAATTTCTCGCTGCACACTTGGTAAATTTAACAAATAGAGAAGTTCTATGGACTCTATCGGAGTCTCTGAGGAGACAGAAATGATACGCAGATGGCTCTGTACAACACATTGATAATTAAACTCATTTAAGATTGCACAACGACCAATTCGATATCTGCCATCGACAACCATTAAAATATCGCCCGACTTAAGATTCTGTTCTACTGCATATTTTTCATAGACTTCTTGGCTGATCGATTTGGTGGGATCGATTGAAATCTCAAAATTAGCAATATCAGACGTTCTCACAAATGGAATATCACCAGTGCCATAAGCGTCGGCGCCCACCTCATGTCCCTTTCTTATAGTTATCCAGCCCTTATCCAGCATTTCACTAAAAGAAATCAATTTGCCATGAAGTGGTGCAGCCTCTTGTGTGAGCAGTTTTTCTGTCGTTTTGTCATAATAGCGCGGTACTAAATAATAGGGATTAGTGATTTGGCAGCGATTCCAAAAATGAACGTCGCAACCTCCGTTACTTCGTTTCCCTTTTTTACCCTCCCACCATTCTCTGCTAATGCACTCAAAGTCATTGTTCTTATGCACCTTGCCACGCCGATCATGACCACAATTTAACGCCACCGCCACAAATGTACTCTCAAGTCCTCGTTTAATTGTATTACTTTGATGCTTTTCAAAAAATAAGATATTAGTCTTGGTATCCGTGCTAGGTTGAAATGTGGTTCGAGGGCAATCAATCAGTGCCTCAATAGTGCCTTGACTGCGAATATAATCCCAAATATAACCAGAATTTGTATTTCCAAACACGCCCTCTGGCAAAACAATCGCCAATTTGCCACCCGGTTTCAATAGCCGGATACACAATTCAATAAATAATATCTGGGGATCTTGAGAACCCCTCAGATCATTTGTGGGTATCCATTTCCCCTTAGAAAAAATCCAGATATGTCCTAATGCAAATTGTTGTAGAATAGAATTCTCTTTAATGGCTATCTTTGCCCCAAAAGGCGGATTAGTCAAGACAACATCAGCCTCAAAAAGACACTCGGTTTCTAGCCGTTTAATATCAAGCGAATTTTGATTGTAGATGCGATATTTTTCTGGGCTCACTATTTCCAAAAGGGCACTTGATAATAAACTCAGATCAGCATCTTTATCAATGCCAATTAAATAGCCGGGCTTTATCTTTTTGTTTTTCCAAAAAAATGCCGTTTCAGACAAAAATCCGCTGGTGCCACAAGCGGGATCGACCACTTTAGCATTGGCACCCGGCGCAGTAATCTCAACCATCGCTCTGACGACGCTTTTAGGGGTAAAAAATTGCCCTTTGTCCCCACGTAAACGGGGTCCCATAAGTGCTTGAAAAGCATCCCCTAACAAGTGGGCAGGTGCTGAGTGTAGATCGAGATCATTAATCGCAAGTAGTCCAGCCCTTAAAGAGGCGTTATCCATTGCAAACTTGTCATTATCCGCCACAATTTTTGGAAATCGCTTTATAAGAAGAGGGATAAGTAACTCGTTTGCTGTTGCCATCCCTGAAATAAACGGTTCTATCGTTTGGGTTTGGCTGCTTAGCGCGACGAGAAGTAATTTTGATAAATCAGAAATGATGGTTTCGGCGCGACTGGCGGAACTATTTGAATATAAGTGATAGTAGAGTTTTTTAAAACGTTCTGGGTAATCTGTTAGCTGTGGTAAAATCTTAAGTGGAAGTTGTTTCATTTTTGAGCCGAAATGCGTTGTAAAGTCAATTGATGGTTTCACGAATTAATTTTAACACAGGATCACGTAAAATACAGTATTTTGGAGTCCAAGATTTTGGACCATAAGGGTCATTTTTACCTTGACATACCAAAACGCGGCAAAGTCGAAATGTCTTTAATCGCCGACGGCTTAAGAAAAATTGCCATGCTAGTTTATCTCATTCAAAATGGCTCACTAGGCAGTACCCTATTTTGGGATGAGACTGAGGCAAATTTAAATTCTAGAATTATGGTTAAAGTCGTTAATGCGTTAGCAAAGCTCGCTCAATATGGTACACAAGTGATTCTGGCTACCCATGATTTATTTTTAATGAAAGAATTATCACTATTGATAGAATCCACACCCAAAATGTCAGCACAATTTTTGAGTTTCCACCGAGATGAGGCAGGTGTAGCTGTTGAGCAAGGCAGACTCCTAGAAGATCAACAAAAGTATTTTAACATTTAAAACTTTCAAAGAAATCCGATTTTTTTAAAAAATCGGATGAGATTCTATAAATGTTAAAATATTTTTGTTGAGCTACTTATTTGTCATTTCGACGGCAGGATAAATCTGTAGCGGCTCCTATCGTCGGGGCTCTTGATTTTCCAATTTGGATGTTCCAATCCCTAGATAAAGAGGCAAAACGTTTAGGAGTAACACAACAGTCAATTATCAAAGTATGGATTGCAGAACGTCTGGAAAAAGTAAGATATCGTAGGTTGGAATGATTCATTTCCCTTCCATCTCAAAAACAAAAATGGCCACCAAAAAAAATCCTATTTCTTGAAGAAATAGGATTTTTAAATTTAATTTACAATACAATCAAAAAATATATATAGCCAATTAGGTTTTTTCTACCTCTAATGGACCCGGACTATCCTCGCGTCGATTCCATCTCACCACTTGATGGGGGCGCCATGCGTATGGAATAGGAACCACTAAAAAGTGAACCAGACGGGTAAAGGGTATTAACAATACCATGAGAAACGCATTCAGGATGTGTATATGTACTACCGTCGGTAAGTGATTGACTAAACTCACATCAGGTTTAAATTGGAGCACTGACCACAAGTAAGGAACGGCAAACGCTGCATACCAAGAGGAACCCCAACGGTAGAAGATCGCTGTCCACACGCCCGTTGCTACTTGAACTAAAAGAACAGTCAGTAGGACCATATCCATCGGTGACGTCACGGCTCTAATACGGCTTTTGCTCATTCGTCTGACGATAAGCATGATCAGTCCCATTAGCGTCAACAAAGCCAAAATGAAACCGGTTGTTTCCATAAGATACAATCTCATTGGAACCGTATTCCACCATAAAATGCTTTCAGGGATCAAAAAGCCAACAAAATGCACCGCCAGCACCCCTAAAAGACCATAGTGCCAAGCCACTGAGCCCCAAAAGAGTTGCCTACTTTCTAAAAATTGAGAAGATAGACTTGAATAAGAAAAGCGATCATTCGCATATCGCCAAGCACTTCCCACTATGGCGATGATAAGACACACATAAGGAAAAACAGCAAACCAAAATTGATCATACATAATTATCTTTTCTCCAGCTACTACAAGCAAGGTACGCCGTTCCAAGCATACCTTGCACGTTTAATTTTGAAGTACGATTAAAGCACTCCGAAGTACCGGCACATAAGGATTAGATGAATTTTCTTCAAAATTATCATTCATTTTTTGAAAAACGGGTATCAGGCACTCAGAAATCAACTCCTTGGCTAAAGTCTCATTCGGCTCAAGTGTGCATAAAAAGTTGAATAATACAGGAATATGGTCGGACAGTTCGTTTTTAGTATCAAATTCCCTTTTTTGATACTCTTCTTCAAGCTGAGCCATAAAAGCACCACGTTTGAAACTTTCACCAAAGAGAATATGACCTGCAAAAATATGACAGGCTGGGTTGATGTCAAAAGTCCCAGTGTAAATTTGCTCTAAGCTGCCCAAAGGCGTACTTTCTGCAAATTTCAGAAAGCTTGCCATTTTTTCTGCCGCTTGAGGATAATCTCTTTTGAGCAAATTAATACAAGTACGTGTTTGTTCAACCAGATTCTGCGTTGGATAATCTAGCAATTCAGAAAAGCAACGATAAAGTGGCAGGCTATCCTTCATTTAGGTTCCCCGTTCGATACGTCCTTTGAAACCACCGAAACCGATTTCGGCTTTGAAGGTGTAGGGATCATCCATCGTCAGTTCAGCCACATATTCACGGTGCATCGGCGGTATCACAAAACGATCCTCAAAGGTTGGCAAAGAAGTCAAACGATATATCTCTTCACAGAGTTCTGGCGTTAAGCCTGTTTTTTCAAACATCGCTTTGAGTTTATCCGAATCCATATCGCCCACTTCTTCAGCCCGTTTGTATGTGCGAACTGTCAACAGTTTTTCCAAAACGAGACGCACCTGTTCTTCATTCCCTGCGGTGAACAAACTGGCCATGTACCGCATGGGCAGACGCGCTTTGTCCAATGAAGTGAAATATTCATCAGAATCCACATTGTAAACGCCATCCTCCATACGCCCTAACACTGGCAAGAGTGGCGGAATGTAGAATAGCATTGGCAAGGTACGAAATTCTGGATGCAACGGTAAAGCCAATTTCCATTTTTTAACAAATTTATAAACGGGTGACTTCTGAGCGGCTTCAACCATTGAAAAATGTACCCCACTCTTTTCCGCACCCGCAATCACTTCGGGATCATGCGGATCCAAAATCATTTCCCGTTGAAGTTCCACCAATTCATTTTCGGGGGCAGAGGCAGTGGCTTCAATCTTATCAGCATCGTACAATAGCACGCCTAAATAACGAATGCGACCCACACAAGAATGGAAACACGCAGGGGCTTGTCCCGTTTCGAGTCTTGGGAAACAGAGAATACATTTTTCAGATTTACCTGTTTTCCAGTTGTAATACGTTTTTTTGTAAGGACAACCAGAAATACAAAAACGCCACGCACGGCAGGTATTTTGATCGAGCAACACAATGCCATCATCTCCACGCTTATAGAGCGCACCCGATGGACAGGACGCGACACAAGCAGGGTTTAAACAATGGTTGCATATCCGTGGCAAATAGAACATGGTCAAGCGTTCTATTTCAAATAGTGCCTGTTTTTCATCCTCAGTCAAATTGGGATCATTTTTTGCATAAACACTTGAACCACTCAGATCATCATCCCAATTCGGCCCAGCATTAATGTCAATATTTTTACCCGTAATCAGCGAAACAGGACGGGCAGTCGGTTGATCATCACCGGCTTTGGCATCAAATAAATCACTGTATTTGTAGGTCCATGGCTCATAATAATCATCAATCGTTGGCAAATGAGGTTGATGAAAGATGTTAGCGAAAGTGCTGGCTTTATCCGCCACCTTTAACTTGATCGTTTTGCCTTTCGGTTGCCAACCGCCTTTATACTTTTCTTGGTCTTCCCATTTGGTGGGATAACCGGTACCCGGTTTGGTTTCTACATTGTTCCACCACATGTACTCTGTACCTTCGCGGTCTGTCCAGATATTTTTGCAGGCAACGCTACAAGTATGACAGCCAATACATTTGTCAAGGTGAAACATCATTGAGATTTGTGCTCTGACATCCATTATTTCTCACTCCGCTACTTAGGAGTGCAAGGCGTACCTTGCACACTCCCATTAATTAAAATTCAGGCTCACCTTTTAGCTTGCGAACCATCACATGGGCATCACGATTGACCCCAGTGGGCCCCCAATAATTCAAATGGAACGTAAATTGTCCATAACCACCCATCATCAGTACCGGTTTGAGTCGAGTACGGGTGAGACTATTATGTCCACCAGCGCGTTTACCGCCCCGCAAAGGTGATTTAGGTATGGAAATAGTACGTTCTGGTGCGTGATACCAGATACACACACCATCAGGAATACGGGCACTGACAACCGCCCGAGTAACGACAACCCCATGATCATTGTAAACTTCTACCCAGTCATTATCGACAACCCCAATTTGATCCGCATCATTAGGACTCAACCAGAATGGTTCTATACCCCGCGACAGGGTCAACATACGGTGATTGTCATAATAGGTGGAGTGAATGTGCCACTTACCATGCGGTGTCAGATAGTTGAGCATGATGCTCTTATCTTCTTTTTGCGTTTTGACAAAGTCACCATATAACATGGGATCCATCTTAGGTTTATAAGTGGGCAAATGCTCACCAAAAGCCAGATAACCTTCATGGTCTAGGTAGAAATGTTGCCGTCCCGTCAAAGTTCGCCAAGGCACATTACGCTCTATACTCATACAGAAGGGAGAATAGGCGCGACCTTCATTGATGATACCTGACCAACAAGGGCTGGTCAAAATGCGACGTGGTTGACGCTGAAGGTCTTCGTATGTCACCGTGGCATTACGATTCCCTTCTCCTAAGTCTTTAAGCGGTAAACCCACCTTTTTCTCATGTTCAGCAAAGGCACGATAGGCCGATTCACCATTGGCTTCTGGCGCAAATCGCAAGACGATATTGATCGCATGAACCACATCCTCCAAGGAGGGATAGGTTTTTCCATCCCATTGCGTGGTCGGATGAGTTTTTAGCGTTTTATCGTACATCTCATCAATATCCCAATGAACGCCATGAGCACCGAGACCATTTTTCCTCGCATCCGGACCAAATGAGATGAAACGATTATACAAGTTTTTATAATCTCGGGTGACGATCTTCATTTTTGGCATCGTCTTACCCGGGATAGCTTCACATTCTCCCCTCGCCCAATCTTTAATAGAGGATTGCGCGATTTCATCAGGATAATCATGTTCCAACGGCGTACACACAAAATCTTTCACCGGCTCAGGAAAATGTTTTTCAGCGAACTGGCTTACTTTCTTGGCAAGCGACTTATAAATCTCCCAGTCAGTTCGCGCTTCCCAATTCGGAGCGACGGCCTCTGATAGGGGATGAATAAAAGAATGCATGTCAGTGGTATTGATGTCATTCTTTTCGTACCAGTGCGCTGTCGGCAGCACAATATCGGAATAAAGTGCTGAAGTATCCATACGGAAGTTGATGTCGATCACCAAATCCATTTTACCTTTAGGCGCGTCTCGCCACACCACTTCCTTTAGCATATCCTTGCTGACTTCATCCTCTGAAATCTTATTGCTGTGGGTACCCAAGTAGTGATGCAAGAAGTATTCGTGGCCTTTACCACTGGCCATGATGGCATTTCCGCGCCAAATAAACCAGACTCTCGGCCAGTTATTCGGATGATCGGGATCCTCGATAGCGAAACGTAATTTTCTCTCTTTCAGTTGATCAACGACATATTGGACAACTTCTCCGTCTGTCTTTGCCCCTGCTTGTTCGGCATCCTTAACGATCTCGATACTGTTTCGCTCAAATTGAGGATAGAAGGGCAACCAGCCCATGCGTACTGCACGCGCATTGATATCAGCCGCATGACCTTCGGTCCATTCATTATCCCCTTTGACACCGGAATACTTGGAGAATGGGCCTTCATAACGCCATTGATCAGAGTGGATGTAATGCCAACTGGGTGCATTTTGCATCCGGGCAGAGGCTCCCCAATCCGCTGCACTTGAGACCGCTTTCCAGGGCGCAATGGGGGCTAATTTTTCTTGTCCCACGTAGTGAGCTAAGCCACCGCCATTTTTACCCACACAGCCACACAACATCAAAGCCGTGATCGGGCCTCGATAGATCAGATTATTGTGATACCAGTGATTAATACCAGCACCAATGATGACGGTGCATTTGCCATCCGTCTTTTCAGCCGTGTCGGCAAATTGGCGAGCAAAATTGATGACGACTTTTTTGCTAATGCCCGTAAATTTTTCTTGCCAAGCGGGCGTATAAGTCAGTTCCGCCTCATCGTAACTGTTGGCATATTCGCCGCCTAAATCACGATTAACGCCAAAATGCCCCATCATCAAGTCAAAGGTGGTGGTGACCGCGACTTTACCCTCTGCCGTTTCGATATATTTCACCGGCACACCACGCTTGTTCATCGCGTTGTCGTTTGCAAAATCTTCAAATTCAACTTGAAGGACTTCATCACTATTCTCAATAAAGGAGAGTAGGGGAGCAATGGGCGAATCATCTAGGCCATCTTTTAATTCTAAATTCCACTGACCCTGCTTGGTTTGCCAACGGTGTCCCACGGTGCCTTTCGGCATCTTAGGTGCCCCGGTGGTCTCATCAAACATTAAAAACTTCCATTCACCATTTTCTTCATCCTTGTAAGGCTCAATGGTGTTGGCACGTAACAATCGGCCTGCTTTGTACCCATCCTCACCTTGATTCAATACCACCAAGAAAGGTGAATCGGTGAATTGTTTCAGATAAGCATTGAAAGACTCTGTTTGTTTTTTAACAAAATATTCCGTCAAAATAACATGATTGACGGACATCCAAAAGGCGCCATCTTGTCCGGCATGGACGGGGATCCACCAGTCTGAATATTTGCTCACTTGGCTAAAATCTGGCGCAAAAACCACAAATTTTGAGCCATTATGGCGAGCCTCCGCGATGAAATGGACATCGGGAGTCCGGGTCATATTTAAGTTTGACCCCATTGAGACGATGAACTTAGAATTATACCAATCGGCACTTTCCTGAGAATCCGTTTGCTCTCCCCAAACTTCGGGTGAGGCTGGCGGAAGATCACTATACCAGTCATAAAAGCTGAGCAAAGAGCCGCCCATCAACCCTAGAAAACGTGAGCCCGCCGCAAAACTCAATTGCGACATGGCGGGGATGGGTGAAAAGCCTACGATACGATCAGGACCATACTGTTTAATGGTGTGGACATTGGCCGCTGAAATGAGTTCCAGCACTTTCCGCCAGTTGGTACGCTGAAAACCACCCTTGCCGCGTGCTTGTTGATACTTTGTGCGAGACTCAGGATCGTTAACAATTGATGCCCAAGCATCAACTGGATCACTATGCTTTTCACGCGCATCGTCCCACAAGTCCATCAAAACACCGCGAATGTAGGGATATCGAACCCGGATGGGACTATAAACGTACCAAGACGCGGAGATACCCCGTTGACAACCGCGAGGTTCATAAGGGGGCAAACTACTTTCTAATTTAGGATAATCAACATTTTGCATTTCCCATGTGATCACCCCAGACTTGACGTAAACGCGCCAAGAACATCCCCCCGTACAGTTAACACCATGCGTACTGCGAACAACTTTATCGTATTGCCAACGAGAGCGATAAAACTGTTCCCATTGACGGGTTTTTGGCTTGACAATGTCTTGAATCCAGCCCATATTATTTATCTCCCAACCATGGGTATGCGTACCCCGGTCAATCGTTTTCTCCAGAGGAAATGTGTGAGGAGGTATAGGAAAAGAAATCCTCCAATGCTTATCATAATAATTGTAAAGTCCATCGACTGTTTTTCTGCCTGGCTCTTTGTTTGTGCAAAATAAGCCGTTAGGTGAGCCGCTTCGTCCTTTTGGACCGTTTTTTTAGAAAACACTCCTTTCATTGTGGGAAAGGACCTATTGATTAAGGATGGCACTATATTCCCAGCAAACTTATCGTAAGCCTTTGTCAAATCGGGACCTAATGTTCCGCCGCCTAAACCACTGACCTCGCTTGTCGTATGACAGGAAATACAAGCAGGGCCACCATTGCTAAAGCTTTTTTGCCCAATAAATAAGGCTCTACCAGTATCAGGATCACCAGCGGGTTTAGCCACAACTACTGGCTTGGGCTGCTCAACAACAATTGGTTCATCGCCACTTTCAACCGCTATATAGGCCAAAATGTCTTTGGCTTCACTTTCAGAAATACCCAAATTTGGCATGCGAACATTATTATATTTCTGTAGATGTTTGGTCACAATCGGACCGCCCTCATCCAAGACTTTATTGGGTTCTTGTATCCAACGTACCAACCAACTGGTTTCTCGCAGAGACGTGATGCCTTTTAAATCGGGACCCACTTCCCCAGGGCCGGTACCAACCTTCCCATTGCCCCCAATCGAATGGCAAATCGCACATTTCTGCTCAAAAGCTTGTTTACCCTGTGTGGGGTTGGCAGGCTCTACTGGGGGTGGGGATGTGGTTTCTCCCCCTGGCTGCGTCGTTGGTTCAGGCACTGTCGGTCCACTTTCAATATAGGCCAAAATGTCTTTAGCCTCGCTTTCAGAAATACCCAAATTTGGCATGGCAGCCGCGTTCTTGAGTTGTTGCGTGGCAATTGGATCGCCCTCTGCCAACATTGTGTCAGGCTCTTGTATCCAACGTATCAACCAACTGCGATCTCGCCTAGATATAACCCCTTTTAAATCGGGGCCAACCAAAGGTCCGCCTCCAATCGTATGACATCCAGCGCATTTCTCATAACTCGTTTTACCCGCTTCAATAGACTGGGCAGACAACGATAGAGGTAAAATCATCAATGAGCCAAGGAGCAAAAAAACCAGCTCCTTTGGTTTAGATCGAAAATATAAATGACATGTCAAATGCATTATTGGTATTATCTCCATTGCTTAGGCCGAAAAATTCTTATCTTAACTTAAATTAAGACTTGATGTTCTCGGTTTATACCCTATTTTTTTTGTGATATTTAAAATAAAAAAAAATGTCGAGCTATAAAGACCTTTTCACCATTGAACTACAGGGGTTATTTATTAATTTAATTAGCAGGGATAAGTCAAAACATTAATATTGTAGGGCAATCCATTGTGGTATAAAGTCATAAAAGATTTCGACTTATCCCTGCTAATAAAGAAAGAATCCCTGTCGTTAAAAATATATGACAAAAAAAAGACAGCGGCTATACTATCAAATTTTTGTCAATGTTAAAAATTTTTTTTCAGATTATCGTCGAATAACCATTATATATATAATACTTTAAAATGTATGTGTTTTATATAATTATTTAATTTATTTAAATTAATTTAAATTAATAGTTTTCATATTATATTTTTATTAAATATAAATAAACTGATATTATTATCACCAAAATAGAATTGTTGACAATTATTGTAATATATCTGACATTCCGTACTTGACATTTTAATTGTAATAGATGAGCCGAGATTTATGGTTGTAGCCAAGATAGGAACGAAACATTGGTCAGGGATTATAACCTCTCGTGGAGATATCGTAGGTTGGAATGATTCATTTCCATCACATAAAAATCCTATTTCTTTAAGAAATAGGATTTTTTCTCGTTCCCACGCGAGGCAAAGGAATGCCTGCCTGGACGCTCCGCGTCCTGCAATTAGCAATTTGACCATCCAAAAGAGGTATAAATACAACCATCACTGGTGCCACCAACGCTACCACCTGCGGGATCGCTCCAATGACTCCAATCACCTTGAGGAGTACGCTCGCCGCTGCCATAGCGTGAAAACACATTAGTTGTGCGATTACTAAGACAACCACTGGAGCCAGTAGTGAGATTCATCCAACAATTGCCATTTGTTACATAATTGCCAGAAGATTATAATCATCTTAAAGGTGCATAAGTAGGGTGGATACGCTAGATCGATATCCACCCTACAATTAAAAAGGGACAAGTCTATTATCTATTTATTTAAATGCTGTTGATTTAGGAATTTCACATGACATCTGCATTAGTTTGGTTTTTACTTGGGCTGTCACTCCTTATTTTAGAAGCCCTCTTGCCGGGATTGATTTTATTTTTCTTTGGATTTGGCGCTTGGCTGACAGCCTTACTCGTTTGGTGGTTTCCACTGCATTTGTCTCTGCAATTGTGGTTTTTTTTATTCAGTTCGCTGATTTTATTATTTTTTCTACGTCGTTATCTGAAAGCTATATTTTCAGGGCGGACGATTATAAATAAGAACCCTGATGGAGAAGATTTCGATGGTTATATTGGAGAAACGGCAGTGGTGAAAGTCGCGCTTAATCCAAACCAAAAAGGCAAAGTGGAATTTCATGGCACTTTATGGATGGCTGAGGCTAATGAAATTTTAGTCGAAGATACGCCAGTTAAAATTATTGGCAGAAACAATATCACATTGAAAGTAACGGCTTTATCTTAATTAACCCAAGGAAATATATATATTATGAGTCTAAATCCTAGTCTTTTAGTTTTTATCGGGCTGGCTATTTTTATTTTGATAGTTTTGGTGAAAACGATCCGTATCGTGCCACAAAAAGAGGCGTTTATTATCGAACGCTTGGGTAAATACCAAAGCACACTGGAAGCAGGTTTTCATATCCTGATGCCTTTTGTCGACAAACTTGCCTATAAGCATACGCTCAAAGAGCAGGCAGTCGATGTACCATCACAAACTTGTATCACCCGCGATAATATCTCGGTAGAAATGGATGGTATCTTGTATTTACAGGTTGTCGATCCGCGCAAGGCTTCTTATGGTATCGATAATTATAGTTTCGCCTCGATTCAATTAGCCCAAACGTCGATGCGTAGCGTTATCGGACGTTTAGAGCTAGATAAAACCTTTGAAGAACGCGATAGTATTAATATTGCGGTCGTCGATGCGGTGGATAAAGCGTCTGATCCTTGGGGCGTTAAAGTCACCCGCTATGAGGTGAAAAATATTGAACCTCCAGCGAGTATTAAGGATGCGATGGAAAAACAAATGCGTGCCGAGCGACAAAAACGCGCTCAGATTGCCGAATCTGAGGGGGATAAGCAAGCGAAAATTAATCGTGCCGAAGGCGATAAGCAGGAATTGATTGCTCGTTCAGAAGGTGAAAAGCAAAAACGCATTAATGAGGCAGAAGGACGGGCGGCTGAAATTGAGCGGGTTGCTATCGCAACGGCTAAAGGAATTACTCAGATTGCCCAATCGATCAATCAAGAAGGCGGAATGCAAGCCGTCAATCTACGGGTTGCTGAGCAATACTTAGGCGAATTTGGTAAACTTGCCGAAACCAATAATACCATGATTATTCCTAGCAATTTAAGTGATGTGGCGGGCATGGTTGCAACGGCTACTTCTGTTATTAAAAGGACAGATATGAAGAGTTAAGGTACAACTCGACGCGTCGAGGCATGCATGATCGTAGCAAAGCTCCGTTACTTCGTTTCCCACGCTGAGCGTGGGAACGAGAAAAAGGAACGAAAAAAACTAAGCTAAGCCTATCAGTTTGGTTATCTACGATTGAACAAGGTTCAAATACATAGATAATTTTTGTTACTTCATTGCTTTGGGACTTTTAATTACTTTTTTATTATGTTTAAATATCATCTATTTATTTAAATGCTGTTGATTTGAGTTTTTTTTTTGGAAAGGGCTAAAAAAAAATCAAAATCCATACTTAAAGAAGCGGGACTAGAATTTTCTATTTTCTACTCATGATAAATTAGTCATGGATTATTCTAAACGCCTGATAAAATTACACGATGGTCGTATTCAAAGCGATGACAGCTAATCACTTTTTTTTTATGGCTCCACTTGTTCGCCTTATGGCATGGTCATCTCAAATACCAAATCGTCAACCGGAACAGAATTTGGAGAGGCTGTGCCTATTTTCGGTTGATTTATTATATATAGTGCTCCTAAATCAGTCGTCAAAAAAATGGCCACCCAAAAATCCTATTTCTTGAAGAAATAGGATTTTTAAATTTACAAATCATTTAGGCTCACTATATGAAAAAAATTTATACTTCTCCCAATCGGCTCATGGTTTTTCATATCAAAAATATTTTGGAAAGCTACCATATTGATTGTCTCATCAAAAATGAATTTCTAGCTGGTGCCGCCGGAGAACTGCCACCTAATGAGTGTTGGCCAGAAATTTGGATCAATGATGAGCACAAATATGATAAAGCATTGGAAATATTAGAAAAAAATATTTTAACGGATGAAGTGACACTACCCACTTGGATTTGTACCCGGTGTGGCGAAAAACTTGAAGGACAATTCACCGCTTGTTGGCGGTGTGGGGAAACTCGATATAGGTGATAACTTCTTGAGCCTATCAATAAAGTCAATGCCATTAAGTTAAGGTTTTTTGTCGGGTGGGTAGAGCTTCGCTGCACCCACCAAACCTTTGAAATTTATAACAATGGTGGGTTTCGCTCTCGCTCTACCCACCCTACAATATCTCGGCACGATATGGCATTGATCAATAAAGTGGATTACTAAGTAGCTCAACAAAAGTATTTTAACATTTATAGAAATCCTATTTCTTAAAGAAATAGGATTTCTTTGAAAGTTTAAAATGTTAAAATATTTTTGTTGAGCCTTTGCGACTACTATTTTTTGGAAAAATAGGATTTCTCACCGCGACGATAGGTCATAAGAATGAAGATTTAGCGTTTTAAATTGCAATTCCAAGAAAAGACAAGAGCCCTCCTATCGTCGGGATGACAGACTGCGTGACAAAAAAAATGGCCTAGTTTTTGCTAGAGCCGATAGATTTATCTGCTATCGAGGCGATAACATATAACATAGGAGATAGCAATGTTAACATCACTCAAAATTTTAAAATTATTACGTTTATTTAGGAATCATAAAGTTTATGGATTATGCTATAGATAAAGATACTGGAAAAGACATAAAGTCTGAAGAATTTGACGGTGGCAGTATTATCTGCCCTACTTGTTATAAATTAGTACATCATGTCCAAGAAAGCAAAAATGGGCATAAATCTCATTTCGCCCATAATAAAGGCGAAGGTACAGCAGACTGTGAAAATTATCACCCAAGTCATCCCTCAACATCCCATCAATCCACTTTTCATCAGAATGATTATTCATTTCAGCTTGACATTGTTTTATCCAAAGCCACTTTTAAAACCCCCTCTTGGCATATAGCTATTGCCTTTGCCAATAAATCTACAACTCAAGGCCGTTTAATTATAAAAGATGGGCTTATGGGTGAAGTTCCCACTTCTTTTTCTACACAAACAAAACCCATTCCAGTTGTAACTCAAAATCAGGATTATCAAATTGAAATATCTGATAATGCCAATTTTGAGGATGTTATAACGGTTTCTGGACTTGTCATTGAAACCGGCAATATTTTTACACATAAAGGTGATCATGGGCGCAGCTTATCGAGTCATTTATATTGGGGTGAACAGTATTTTTTAGTCTGGCATAAAAATTCTAAGGTTGCGTGTCCGCCTGAGATCATACAACGTATGCTAGCGCCTCAAGAAAATTGGGAATGTATAGAAATACAGTTGCCCAACAAACCCAACAACCTTATCACAGATTGGGTAGAACGATCTTTAGAGAGACAAATCCAAGCACCTGCTATCACACTTTCATTGGTGACTCCGCCTATTTATAGAAGAGATGAAGACACAATACAAATTAAGGATACCGATGAAATCGTGATTGCTGTTACAGAGCCATTGGGAAATTATATTAGTGGCACTTTGGAGATAGAAGAAAAGCACCGACAAAGACCACTGCCCTTTGCTGGTACATCCCCTATACTAATTGATTTGGGATACTTAAGGCCAGGCAAAACCACATTGCGATTGGACTTGTCTAACAAATCACTTGTCCTAAACTGTATACAACATCATGACAGTTTAAGACTACCCACTGCTGTCTCTATGACGGATTTTGGACAACAACCATTACTCAGACAAGCACCAATCATTGTTGAGTCTACCAAGAAAATAATGCTGCAACTCCAATGGTTGGCAGGTCATGCACAAGCGGGGCAGCAAGCCACTGGTATGCGATTGCTCCGTAAAGTTTCTCATGGTGATTTAAAAAAATCTTTCCAAAAAATGAACAGAGACTCTCTGCCGGCTGCCGCTGAGCCTTATTTGCGTCTACTCGCAACAAAATTAAAAAAGGAGCGACGTTGAGATTAAAATGAATTATAAACCTTATCCAAAAGAAAAATTGACCTTGATACTCAACAAATCTGATGAGGAATTACGGACTTTTTTTAATCAAATTCAAAACAATAAACACATATTAAATAATAAAGTACTTCCTAATGTTCATGGTTTTCGGGCAGAGAATATAGAAGGTGTACCGATACGTTTTAGGAATTTACTGCGAGAGGCTAAAGGCACGTCATCAAAAAATATGAATGCCCAGAAACGCCTTCAATTTATTTGGGATTCTTGGATCAATTCTCACTCAACACTTCAGGAAGTCTTAGAAAATTATGATAACAGTGCAGATTTTCCAGAAGATGGAACGGTTATACCAGCTAATACCTCATTAGATATTGGCGGTTTCACTTATCTTGCTGAAGCCAGTCGAAGCCATAATTTGTCTAAAGCTTTGATACAACGTTTCTATGAATTTGGCTATTTTCAATCAGATTATAATATTGACTTTATTATTAATAGTATTAAAGAGCCCTCAAATGAAATCAGAGAAACTGAACTCACGCTTGACAAATTACTCCCCAAATTGCCACAAGTACTTCACGATTTACAAGTACGTGTCAATCGCATCCCGTCACGTACTGAGCCGGCACTCCTCAAACAAATTGTAGAAACACATTTGGTTGAGGTAAAAGCGGCAACACAAAAAGTGCAACTCAATGCGAAAACCAATACAAGCGATTTGAAAACATTATATGATCAAGTCGAAAATTTGTCGCAAACGCTTAATGTTATCAAACATCAGCTTGACATGACAGTCAGTACCGTTCAGTTAAGTGAATTAATTGATAAGGTTGAGCTGATTCATCAACAAATGACAGAAATACCTATCAAAAGTGAGATAGATGACTTAAAACAACAATTTGAACAATTGAAACAAGAACTGAATGAACAAGAAGAACTATTCTTTAATGAATTGGAGCAGCACAATAGTGCCACCATAACGCAAACGGGATTGTACACCAGCCAACTTAAAATATCAGCACCGCCTAAAATCCTGTCAAAAGACGAACTGCTATCCCATTTAACGGATAACTTAAAAGCCATTGGGCTAATAAAAGGCAGTGCAGAGAATCTAGCCAAAGAAATCTTAGCAGGCTTGGCAGCGGGTGAATTTATTGTGTTTTCAGGCTCCTTAGCTTTTCAGTTCGCACAACTGTGTACGCAAGCTATCGCGGCAAAACCGCCACCGACTGTTATTCATATTCCGATTGGTTTGCTCAATGGACAACAGTTTAATGAATATTTAGGGCGGGCTATTAGGAAAGCTAAAACGGAAAAACATGTTTGCGCCATTATTATTGAAGGGATTAACTGTTCTGCTTTGGAAATTTATGCACAAGCCTTGCGTCAAATCATTACCCAGAGATTATTAGGACAAACTGATTTAGCACCCCATATCGTCTTTTTTGGTACACTCGTAGAAGGACTTGCCACGCTGCCAGTGCCGCTAGAACTGTGTGAGTTAGGGCCTATTTTTGATACTGATGTATTGGGGTGGCGCCGTCAATTGAAACCAATCACATATAAAAGTGGTGCAATATCCGATCAAGTTTGGCAGTCATGGAGAGCAATAGATAATAAGCTTGATTCCGATTTTGAAAGAGAACTCATTGATAATGTAATTTTTTATCCAAGTCAATTGTGGAAAATTTGTGTGCAACAAGCGTATTATCGTTTAGATATTTTAGACGATTCAGTTGAAGAAAGTATTTTAAATTCATTGGCTTTTGGATGGTTCATCCCCAGAGCGGCGGCGGCTGAACAAGATTGGATGGAGATTGAAAAATGGCTATTGGAACACGTTTCATCCGAAGATACCCATGAAACACGGATAGGAAAACTGTTACGCCCTCATTGTGAAAATAAATAAAAGCAATTATGCGTGTTATCCACAATAAACAAGAAATGTTAAAAAAACTGATTCATAATATTGGACTAGCACCTACCTTAATTAAAAAGTCCCCTTCCATTTTGATGGATCAGCTAATTGCCGAATATTTGCGACACGCGCTATATACCTTGACTCACGGTTCGACAACGGTGCAACCCGTTTTTGTGACAAAATTGACGAATCAAGTACGCTGCCAATTAACGCCACTTTGGCCAGACATTTTTCAAAATGCAAACGCCGATGATCCAATTCGCCGTGTTCTTGAACAACTCAAGCAAGTAGGTGATGTTGCTGAACTCGGCGATGGTTATTGGTTACCAACGCCTTTACGTTTGGTTAGATTACTTAATAATCGTCAAATCTTGCTGATTGGCGGAGTGGATACCAAATCACTGATAACACGTTTCGGAGATATTGTGCAACCAATGGGATTTGTACGGCGGATAAAACCCTCTGCCGATATAAAGCATCTTATTAATGCCGGTATTGATTGGCAACATTTTGAAGATTGGGTGGGTGAAACTGAAAAAGCTGATATAGGCATTTGGACACGCAATTTACTTGATGAGGCACGCAAACGTCTCAAACCCAGTGGTAGTGATTTGACTGATTTTGAAGTTTATATGCCCTGTTTGTCTCAAACTAATTTACAATATTATCGTTGGATATCAGTACAAAAACTAAAAAAAGTCCCTAAAGAAATAGTGCTTTGTCGCTTTAAGCAAACTTTTGTGACTTATTGCTTAGGCAGATTGACGGGTGAAAAATCAGTACGCTTGCACCGCGAAAGCGAGCTTGGGCAAGAAATAGAAATTCGCAAGCTATTGTATGGATTAGACGCACTTTACAAGTGTCCAACCAAGGCTAAATTTGAACAACTTAATGATAAAAAAGGAAAATTAATATTCCGTAGTTGGCTACCTGCGACACAGCGGCGTTTATTGTTAGCTTTAGGGCATGAAGTTTCTAGCCGTTTGTCGTTAAGTTATGAAGTTTCGAGTGATTTTCAAAAAGACATTTTTTCCCAAATACAAAAACTGGGTATTAAAATTATTGAGGAAAAGTAAATGGATATAACAGAAGATTACAGTGTTCAACATGTTGTTGAGGCACTCAAGGCAACTTTAATCTCTTACCTTGAAATGCAATACCATATCAAGGATACCAGCCTCATTAAGGAACGGCGGCGTTTATTGGATCAAGAAGGCACCGTTTTTCAGCGTCCTTTTATCGAATCCACCCCCATTTATGAACAAGGTACGCCTTATGACAAAATAGATATTCCGCAGCCCGTTAAAAAAATACTCACGCAACTGACGAAATTCAATGTTGGTATTTATCCCAAACCCTATCGACATCAAACGGAGGCATTAAAGGCGTTTTTAACGGATAAGCATGATTTAATCGTGGCTACGGGTACAGGCTCTGGTAAAACTGAGAGCTTTCTCATGCCGATTCTCGGCTCATTAGTGCTTGAATCATTGCAACGTCCTAAATCCACTAAAAAATCGGGTTGTCGTGCATTATTATTGTATCCCATGAATGCTTTGGTGAATGACCAATTATCCAGATTACGGCGGCTATTTGGAAATGAGAAAGTTGCAGAATTATTAGCACAAAATCGGGGGCGGCGAGTGCGCTTTGGTGCTTACAATAGCCGTACACCTTATCCGGGGCCACGTTCTTCTACCAAAGATGGTCAACATATTAAGCCTCTTTTTGAAGAATATTACTTGAATGATGAGTTTGTTGCTAAGAAAGATGCGTTGGAGGAATTGGGCAGATGGCCAAGCAAGGACTTGGAAGGCTTTTATGCTTTAAACAAAATGGAGAAAGCTGCTACCAATACCGAGCGTAATAAATATCATTGGGACAAACGCTTAAAAACTCAGCCGAATGATCGAGAATTATTAACGCGCCATGAAATGCAAGCGACTTGTCCTGATCTCTTAATTACTAATTACTCTATGCTTGAGTATATGTTAATAAGGCCAGTTGAACGTGATTTATTTAATCAAACAAAAAATTGGCTGGCTGCCGATAAACGCAATGAATTCATTTTGGTACTGGATGAAGCTCATATGTACCGAGGCACCGGCGGGGCAGAAGTCGCCTTATTGATTCGTCGTTTGCAAGCGCGTTTGGGCATTCCCAGAGAAAGAATGCGCTGCATTTTAACCAGTGCCAGTTTAGGTGAAACTGATGATGCTAAAGTCGCTGTTAAAAAATTTGCGGCGGATTTAACCGGTTTAACTTCAAAAACTCAACGCCAATTTAAATTGATTACCGGTGTTCGAGAAAAGCGGCGCGGTGCCAAGGTAGCTACAGTGGCGGAGGCACAAGCTTTAGCTGATTTTGACCTAAAACAATTTTACGACAACTATTCAACTAATGACAGCAAGGCGGCTGCCATTGATAGCGTATTGACTTTGGCAAAATCCCTCAAATGGCCTACGAAAAAGCCGACTGATCTTCAGCAATATCTGTATGATAATTTAACGGGTTTTGGTCCTGCTGAGACACTTATCAAACAGGTAAGCGGCAACGCGGTTGAATTCACAAAACTAGCTCAACAATTATTTCCCAAGCAGCCAACTCAAACGCAAGCCACCTCTACCTTGCTCGCCTTATGTACCTTTGCACAAGGCTTAGATAAAAGAGTCCTTGCCCCTATGCGCTTGCACTTGTTTTATCGAGGATTGCCCAGTCTCTATGCGTGTATTAACCCCAATTGCAATCAGCGGCTAGATAATTCAGAAGAAAAATATTTATTGGGTCGTTTGTACACAGCGCCAATAACCCATTGTGACTGTGGGGGGCGCGTCTATGAACTGCTCACCCATCAAGATTGTGGCTCCGCGTTTATTCGCGCTTACATCCAAGGTACTCAAGGCGATTTTCTATTGCACCTGCCCAGTGGCAATGTCGGACAAGAAAGCGTGCCGCCCTTAGATGAAATTCATATTTTGGTGGAAAAAACCATTCATCCCAATATATCATATACGCCTATTTGGCTTGATATTAAAACGGGACGAATAGCGCGGAAACAGCCTGACAAAACGAATGATTTTTTGAAAGCTTATGTCCCTACAACCCCACCCGAATTGGTGAATGGTAAACTACAAATCACTTTTTCCGATTGCCCCGTTTGTACTCGAAATTTAGAAAGATTCCGCTACAAGCTGAGCAGTTTAGAAACTAAAGGTGAAGGCACGTTTGCCAATTTGGTCAAAACACAAGTCATTAACCAACCGCCGCAAAAAGCGGAAAGCTCTAAATCTCCTAATGCTGGACGTAAATCATTGTTGTTTTCAGATGGTCGTCAAAAAGCCGCCCGCTTGGCACTCTATATTCCTAGAGAAGTCGAACTTGACTCATTTCGTCAAGCGATTTGTTTAGCAGCGCAACGTTTAATCAAGTTACGTGGTGAAGCGCGTCCCACTCGTGATCTTTATGTGGCTTTTGTGGCAGTTGCTCTTGAATTTAATCTGCAATTTTTTGACAGGGACGATCAACGAGATTTACGCCAGCATATTTTGACATTTCGTGACGATTACGAAGCTAATCTTGGAGATGCTTTGGGAGAGCCTTGGGATGTCACACCACCAGCGAAATATCAAGAAGCTTTGCTCCGTCAGCTTTGCCATCCTTATTATTCTTTACAAACCACGACTATTGCTTATGTAGAACCCTCAAAACGCGCCCAACGATTATTAAATCGTGAGATTGAAAAACTAGGCTTGGATGCCGAAAAAGCCAATATCACAATAGCATGGATCAACGATCTCTTGCGAGATTATGCCTTTGATAAAACCATTTATAACTCACAACGTCAAAAAGCAGCCGGTTATCCGCGAGGGCGGTGGGGCAATACTGGCAAATTCAGAAAAATTTTGAAACAAATATTACTCAAGCATTGCGGTTTAGATGATAAGAAAGTTATTAAGCAATTAGAAGACATATTAAGGAATAAACTGTGTGTCGAAAAAAACCAGCTTTACTTACTTGATCCTAACAAGCTCCGTCTGGTTGTGGATTTAGAACGCGATTGGTATCAATGCCAAATGTGTGCTTTCATTTCACCTGTCGTTGTTGCTAAGCATTGCCCTCAATGTGGTGGTTCTAATGTAGAATCCTTATCACCTGAACATGACTATATACAAAGCCGTAAGCGGTTTTGGCGTGATCCCGTGGCGAATGCCTTAACGCAACAAACACACCCTCGGCATATTACCGCTGAAGAACACACTGCCCAATTGTCTCATAAAGATGTTGGCAAACTCTATGCGACAACTGAAAAACGTGAACTACAATTCCAAGACATTTTGCTAGATAAAGGCGAAGGGGCAGTGGATGTCTTGAGTTGTACCACGACGATGGAAGTCGGGGTGGATATTGGAGCGTTGACAGCGGTGGGATTACGCAATGTGCCACCGCAACGAGAAAATTATCAACAGCGTGCTGGGCGATCAGGGCGACGTGGTTCAGCGGTGTCAACAGTGATTACTTATGCACAAGGCGGACATCATGATGGCTATTATTTTCATCACCCCGATAAAATTATTGCAGGCGATCCCAGAAAACCTGTCGTTAATGTGAACAACGAAAAAATTGCTAAACGGCATATTCACGCTTTCTTGTTTCAAACGTTTTTCCATACTACCATTAACCAAGGTAAAATCAAGGCGAATCCCTCCTCAAGATTGTTTTCAGCACTCGGAGACACTCAAGATTTTTTTAAAGGTGATAATCCAGTCAATTTACTGGCTTTTGAAACGTGGGTTAAGCAAAATGTGATCGAATCCACCGGCAACTTACGTGAACAGATTTTAGAATGGCTACCTGACATTGAAGTGCCAGATAGATCACAATGGTTGCAAAAAATATCTGAAACCTTGCTAGACAGACTGAACGCCGTCACATTGAAAGAAAGCGATGCTGAAGAATTGCTTAATTTTTTATTTGACAATGGCTTTTTGCCCATGTACGCATTTCCTACTGACTTATGCAGCTTTCCGATTGAAGAATGGACAAAAACAGGTATTGCTATTAAAGAGCAACCACAGCAAAGTATCGCCAAAGCCCTAAGTGAATACGCGCCAGGGCGGATTGTGATTGTTGATAAACGTAGCTATCGTGTCGGTGGTGTCACCAGCGCGGCTGCCAAAAATTCTGACCTCGATAAAGCGGCTCCCTTGTTTAAGGCTAAAAAACTGTCCAAATATGTCCATTGTACGCAGTGTAGCTATGTACAAGATACTTTTGAAGACGATAATACGCCAACATTGCTTGAATGTCCCGTTTGTCACAGTTCACTGAAAGCATCTGAAATGCTGATACCGGAAGTTTTTCGTCCAGAAAAAGGTAATGAAATTCAAGAATATGACCGTGACCAAGAATGGACGTATGCCAGTTCAGCACAATTTCCGCTACCGGTAGCAGAGGATTTTGACTGGAAATCTATCGGAGAGCATGGTCGTTTCACCCAAACTTCAGATCGCCGCTTGGTTATCGTTAATAAAGGTAAAGAGCTTGGCACGGAGGAAGGATTTGAAATCTGTGAAAAATGCGGAGCGGCGGCACCTATTAACACGCAAATCGTCTTGGATGCCAACAAGCATAAACGTCCTTATTTATTGACTAAGAAAATGACTGACAACGAATACTGTAATGGTCAATTACACCAAGTCTTACTCGGTACCGTTTTCCGCTCCGATCTCCTATTGATTCGCATCTCCATTGAGTCTCCTTTCCGGACTAACATGCAATCTTCTGTCACTAGACAAGTCTTAGAAGATGCTTTGCGTACTTTATCTGAAGCCCTATTGTTAGCAGCGAGCCGAACCCTAGACATTGATCCGACAGAATTTAGTGCTGGATTTCGTATTGTGCCGACTAAACAAGACAAGGCAATAGAGGCGGATGTCTATTTGTTTGACACCTTAACAGGTGGTGCAGGCTATGCTGAACAAGCCGGACAACAGCTTGATGAGATACTTAAAGAAACACTTGATTTATTAGAACATTGTCCGAATAAAGAATGTACCCATTCTTGCCAAGACTGTTTACGGCACTACGCCAATCAATACTGGCATGAACAGCTTGATCGTTATCTGGCAACCGATTTGCTACGTTATATGCTGACCGGCATGGTACCCAGTATTAAAGCCGTTTCAGAACAAACCAAACAATTACAAGCGTTAAAAAGATTGCTTGAATTAGATGGCTATGAATGTCATCAAGACGACAAGACACCCTTGCTCATCAAATCCAATGCTCATCAAGTGGGTACTTACCCGGGACTGCTGGACGCCGATAATTTTCAGCATCCTCTACGGGATGATTATCAACGCGAAAAAGACATTCATCTTGTCAACGATTACTTTCTTGATAGAAATTTGCCGGGTGCCTATCAGGCGCTAAAAAATAGCTTTTATATGGGAGAGTCGGGAAGATGATTGGCACTTGCAGACGCAGGCATTCCTTTGCCTCGCGCATAAGCTAAGCTGCCCAATGCCTGTATCTTTGCTATGCAAAAAAATCCGATTTTTTTAAAAAATCGGATTTTTAAGCTATATTAATTGATTGGTTTTCATGAGTTTCCTTTGTGTGTATAATAACGACAGCCAATTTACAGGGATAAGTCAAAACTAAAGCCCCTAACGATACCGGAGCGATTAATGGATAGCTCACTACTATATTCGATTTTCAAATACGCTCCGCTTTACTAATCCACCCTACAGTTTTTCTGACTTTAACTAATTTAGACTCATCTCTTGTTAATGGTTAACCGCTTGAGCGTTTTGAGGGTTTTGCTCCTTCGTGTTAAGGGCGGCATACTCTGTGCTAAAGTATGCACTCCAGAGATCATCACTGACATAATGCCAATCTGATAGCAACGCTTCCCTATCCGATTTGTGAAATGCCGCTTTCTCAAGTAACGATGAGGTATTTTTGAGTAAGGCAACCCTCACCGCCGATAATTATCCTTGGCAAGATGTGGATATTCCAGAGACACCTCAAATTATGGCCCTTCTCGTTGTTTCTTCCAGCTTATCCGTGGACGATACTCGTATCTCCAATTTTATTAAGGGTTGGTAATTCCACATCGCTTGGTTATTGACCTCAAAGAGATCGGCGAATTTGCGTGATGTCCAAGTCCGGTAACTGCTTATTGGTCTTCCTGTCCTGTTCCCAAACATATAGCAGTCCAAGAGGCCTGTTCTGTTCTACCCAAAATGCGGTTAAAAACCTCTACCCCCTCGCTAGGTTAGCTTTCTGGACATCGGTTTGGGCAGAAATATTCTCTATAAATCTCACATAGATATAAATCCGTCTAGGCATAGCCCCTTTGATTATCAGCTTTTAATATGAGAAAGGGATATAATAAACCCCTTCATTTTGGAGAAACTCAGGAATATCTATTATTCAAATATTTGTCAGTCAATCAGGCATCAAGTGAAAACATGATCTAATTCTTTTTCTATTTCAGAAGTCACATTAACTTGTAAAGCCTGAATGTTGTCCTTTATTTGCCCTATCGTTTTTGCACCGACTAACGGATAGATACGAGGATGCCTTAACAGCCAAGCAATCGCTAATTGAGCAGGTGAACAATGAAGTTCTTCTGCAAGTACTTTGAGTTGATTAACTTGTTTAAGATGGTGTTCAAAATTCGAGGGTATAAAATAATTGTTAGTTGGACTGATTCCAGTTTTACGCCAATCGTTTTCAGCAAACGGATAAGAGGGATAAAATTTTCCAGTAAAAATTCCATAAGCTAATGAACCGTAAGATAAAAAATACATATCTTCTTGTTCAATGAAGGGTAAAAGCTCGGTTTCTACTTCTCGTGAGAGCAGATTATATTGATTTTGAAGAGCAATGATTTCTGCATATTTTTTGGCCTGTTTTAGCTGAGAAAGGGCAAAATTACTGACACCTATAAATCGGATCGATCCTTCTGTTTGAAATTGGGTAAGCGTTTCAAAAGTTTCCGCGATGTCTGTTTTGGGATCTGGCCAATGCAGTTGATATAAATCAATATAATCCGTATTGAGTCGTCTTAAGCTGGCTTCAAGTTCCCGCTTTAAGTTCTTTGACGAGCCATATGGTTCCATAACCCGTTGTCCAGAAGAATGTGTTTTCCAGCTTATGCCACCTTTGGTTGCAATGAAAATTTTGGTTCTTTTATTCTGTGCAAATTGACCCAGCAGCCATTCAGAATGACCATTCCCATAAACCGGCGCTGTATCGAAAAATGAAATGCCATTTTCAAAAGCGAAAGCTAAGGTATTGAGTGATTCCTTATCATCTACTTTACCCGTAAAAGCACCGCCTATTGCCCAAGCACCAAATACGAGGCGCGAGCATTGTGTTCCGTTCACAGTATATCCAAAAACATTCATTTTATTGACCTAATCGGTTTAAATCTAATTCTTGATAATGTTTAATGATTTGAATCGGCGAGTATTCTTTTAATTGCGCCTTGGAAAAGTTGGTTGTGATGGCAATAATAGTTTTAATATCAGCTTGTTGGGCGGAAAAAATACCGGCTGGAGAATCTTCTATCACAACCACTTCATAATTGGAACTCTGAATTTTTTGCAATACATCGCTGTAATTTTTAGTTTTTCCAGATTTGCCACAGAAAATCCCATCAAAAGCATCATGCAAACAGACTGTTCTTAATGAAAATGCTAATTTTTCATGAATGCTGCTAGAAACAAGATAAATTTTCCATCCCAGTTGACGCGCTTGTTCCATAACGGTTTGAATGCCATCAATTGGTTTTAGTTCTGATTGACCAATCTGAAAATAGTAATCATTTTTGGTCTTGAGGATTTGTTGTCGTTCCGTTTCAGAAAACTGGGTATGAAGATGTTCTTCAAATAATGAAAAAATCTCTGACAGTGGAATGCCAATGATGCAACTATAATGTAGATTCTCTAAAGAAACACGATTTCTTATCTGGCGTAATGCTTTTTCCCAGCATAAAAAATTGAGAGGTTCAGAATCAACTACTACACCATCACAATCTAAGAGAAGTGCTTTTATGAGCATAAGTTTTATCACATAAGATATTAAAATTTAAATAATACTAAAAAAGTAGCAATCCAAAAAACCTGACCGGTTTCCAAAACCGGTCAGGTTTATATTATACCACTACAAGTTTAGCACTACCTTGAATATCACTAACCTGAAGGATTATTTAATGAAGCCAAAAATGAGGAAGGAATCGAAGCGTTTTCATAAAGATAACGCCATACTTGTATAACCTCTTTCAAAACATTTTTTTTCTCATTCTTATCATCCCACGGTTTTTCATATTGATAATGAATGATTTTGATGGTTTTCCAGTCCCAAAGTTGAGGTAGATTCAGATAAACATACTGGAGAGTATTATAGGTATAAGGCAAAACATGCCAATCCTCAAAATATGCCTGTAAGAATGTTTGATCCGTTCTTCTATAAAAGGATTGCGTTTGGTTTAAAAAACCAATCATTTTGTCATAAACTCGCGTATCTGGCTGGATAACTAGCACACCAGAATTCATCCGATTAAGGTCTTCAATCGATGTGTATAAATTAGGCGCTGCCCCAAAAGCTGGGAAATCAAACAATCTATCTGGGTTTTGAAAAGCAATGGTATCCGCATCTAAATAAACGAGTTTATGGTACTGCTCAAATGTCCAAATCGTGAGTTTTGTCCAATTTTCAAGGGTGTTATGAAAATTTGGTTTGACTCCAGAAAAATTATTTTTATGAATATTTTGGGTTTGATGTCTTGTTAAAAAGTCTTCTGACAACGACGGTGGTGAGACTTCAATGATTTCGATTCCCAAGTTCGAGATTGCTTGAATCTGAGTAACAGAAGCCGTATAGCAAACAATCAGTGAGCGTGTTGCGTTCACATAGCGGAGTGATTTTGCCAATGCGATAACACCCGGAATATAGTTGTCATTGGTAACAAGGGTAATATAAGCTTCCACAGAAAATCTCTTATAGTTTTACGTAGGGGCGAACATAAGTGTTCGCCCTAAGTAATATAAAACGCACAAATTACCTACCATTTTGTGGTTGGCAGAATTTGGCTTAGGTTGCAACGATCTTGATAGCGTTTCGCCACTTCAGAAACTTCTTCACATAAACCCTGCTCTAACAAAATGGGGGTCAGTCCAAGTTTCTCCAATTGCTCATGACGCATGGGTAATTCATTACTGGCTGCTTCTTTACGAGGGTTGTCGTAGAATTTTATTTCAGCCCCTGTTATTCTAGACACATAGTTTGCCAGATCAATAAGCCGATGTACTTCAGTGATTTGATTAAAAATCCGCACTTTCTCGGTGCTGGGTGGATTTTCAATCGCGAGCCGAATGCAATTCACCGTATCTTGAATGTTAATAAAGGCTCTCGTTTGACCGCCCGTTCCATAAACGGTTAATGGATGTCCAATGGCTGCTTGAACCAGAAAGCGGTTGAGTACCGTCCCATATTCGCCATCATAGTCAAAGCGATTAATCAGTTTGTCGCTCTGTTTCGTTTCTTCAGTATTGGTTCCCCAAACGACACCTTGGTGTAAATCGGTAATGCGAAGCTTATCGTTTTTATTGTAAAAATAAAACAGCAGTTCATCTAAACATTTCGTTGTATGATAGACACTTCCTGGGTACATCGGATGTAAAATCGTTTGGGTAATAGGCGGGGCATCCTTTTGGGGTATCTCAATGTCAAGATACCCTTCTGGAATGTTGTTTAAATGTGTATCGTAACCATAAACACCGGTCGTACCTAAATGTAATAGATGCACATCCAGCCCGGATTCCAAAATCGCGCATAAGACGTTATGTGTTGCCGTGATATTGTTATCCACCGTATAACGCCGCTCTTGGGAACCTCGCATAGAATAAGGTGCCGCACGTTGTTCAGCAAAATGAACCATGGCAGAGGGCTTCTCTTGCAGAAGAATTTGTAAAAAACGATCATATTCTTTAGCAATATCGATATGATAATAGCCTATTTTTTTCCCACTGACTTGTTGCCAAGTTTCAATTCGTTGCTGAATCGAGGCTATGGGCGTTAAAGATTCTATGCCAAGCTCAATATCTATTTTTCTGCGCGACAGATTATCTAAAATAACAACCTCAAAGCCATGATTTGATAAGTGAAGCGAGGTTGGCCACCCGCAAAAGCCGTCTCCGCCTAAAACGAAAACCTTGTTTTCAAACAAATCATAAGTACGCATTCCTTTTAGTCCTCCTTTATGTCGTCTATGTCGTCTTTATGGTGAATTTTTCTGAGAGGAAGCATTGTATTCGTAATACCAACCGTTGTCGCAATACCACTAGCGATAAGCGAAGTTAAAATGCTGAAATGCCAGAAAAACGCACCGCTTAAATTAACTGCACTGGCACCGATAGTGAGCATGAGGCTGCTTTGCAAATTAGTCTGCAAACTTTTTGAAATCGCAAACAACGTATTGAGATAAGATAAACTGTCCTCCATTAAAATAATTTCCGCTATATCGGTTGCGATTGAGTTAGCGCCTCGCAAAGAAATGGAAACATCCGCTTTTTTCATGGCAATGGCATCATTGATACCATCTCCGACAAAACAAACGGATTTTCCCTCTTTCTGTAATTGTTTAACAATTTGTGCTTTCTCTTCTGGTAACACTTCATAAAAAAAGCTATCCATACCCAATTGCTGAGCTAATTTTTGGGTAGGCTGTTTATGATCACCTGAAACAATAGCAATTTGCTTGATGCCCTGTTGCCGCAAATTTGTGATAGTTTCTTGAACCGCTGGACGGAGTTGCGGCTGAATTTCAATGGCCCCGCCCACTTTATTGTCAATCGCAACCAATACTAAGGAATGACCTTTGTTATGAGAATGTGTTTGAAATTCCTCAATTATTTTTGGAATAGGAATCCCTTCCATAGTAATAAAACGGATACTGCCCACGCGAATGATCTTATTTTCTATTTTGACTGTGATACCATAACCAAGTTGGTATTTAGCATCCACCATATCGGGTAGTTTTAAATTTAATGCGTTTGCTTTTTGAAGGATAGCTTTAGCAATAGGATGATTAAACTTACGTTCTGCTGCTGCGGCAAAAGTGAGAATATCAGGTTCTGAATAAGATTGGCAACAGATAATTTGTTTGATTTCCGGCTGTTCGTGGGTGAGTGTACCCGTTTTATCAAAAAGTACAGTATCAACATGAATCAAACGTTCAAGTGCGCGTCCATCTTTAACGAGAATCCCTTTGTGGAAAGCCAAATTGATATGATTCAATGTGCTAAAAGGTGCCAGCAATTTAATACGCCCCCCAATATGACTATAAAGAAAAACGCTCATGCTAACGGGTCCCAAAGTTGGCAAAATGAGTCCAGCTATAGCTAACATCGGTAAATTGGCTTGATTGGCCCATTGTTCTCCTTTTAGCTGTAAATCCGATTTAAAGTCAGTAGAACCATTCAAAATTTTCCCAATTTGAGCAATTGTCGTGTCTTGCCCTGATTTTTCAACTTTAATAAAAAATTTTCCAGTAATAACAACAGTGGACGCGAAAACTTGATCACCGCTTTTCTTTTCCACCGGTTGCGATTCACCCGTTAAAGCGCGTTGGTCAATGGTTGCTATCCCTTCAAATATTTTACCGTCAACGGGAATCATTTCCCCGGTATTAACGATTATAATATCATTAATTTTAACTTCTGCCAACGGTATTTCCACTTCAACCTGATTGACTAAAATCCATACTTTTTTAACTTGTTGTTCCAAAACATTAAAAACTAATTTTTTTGATTCTCCTTTGGCTTTGGCAACCGTGATCCTGGCACGATGATAGAAAAAAACACCAACAGCCGCTGCAAAATATTGATTGAGAAAAATGGCTGTCGTATCAGCGACCAGAAATAATAGTTCTGAGTCGAGCTTTTTTTCTTCCAACGACCACTTTTCAACTTCCCGTATTTTTGGCATAACCGTATAAATATAAAGGCTAAAGCTTAAAAGCTTCAAAACTGGATAAAAAAATTGTGTTAAGGCAGACATTCCCGCAGAAATAATACTAAGCTTATAGTAATGGTTATGCTTTTTGAGGGTTTTAAAGTAACCCACTTCTTTTTGGGTGGTTATATCTTTTTTTTCAGTTTTTTCAGTGTTTCGGGTTTTCGCCTGATTTTTTTCATAAATTCTTGTTCCTAGGTAAGCCACAAACATAATTCCGATTTCTAATAACATAAATGTCCAGTATCTTACTTGTTAGAATGTGTACAACAACATGCCAAACCCAGTCGTTGGTATTTAGCATTGAATAGGTCTCAGGCTAAGGTTAGGTGGTAAAAGTGCGTTATGATCTTCTAAAAAATTGTTGATGTCAAGCCAAATTTAACCATTAACTTATTACGGCTATATATCACGGAATATCTGTGACTGAAACCGCCGGAAATTTTTTATTAACTAATTGATATTTAATATAAAAAATATTAATTTTCAACTTTTTCAACTATTTAATATTTAACATATTTTAATATGGGTTGTCAATAGTTAACTAAATTCTGACTCGCCTAGTGATTTAGGAGTCCAAAATTTATTTTGGACTCCTACATATTCGCGAGTCAAAATTTAGTTAACTATATAAGAGACTAAATGAAGTAGATCGAATGAGCCTTAAAAGCGAGGGCAACCACAATGGATTGCCCCTACGAGTTTTAGATGTTGAGTATAGCGTATATTAGGTGCAATGCCATATCGTGCAGGGAAATAGCCCGCCGAGGTGTAGGCGAAGTATCGCATCTAATTGTCACGGTAGGCGATAAATCACCTACACCTCTGCGCGGCACGATATGGCATTGTATTTACATATCCGGTTCAAACACAGCGGTGCAATGTTGGTCTTTATCCATTTTCACTACCGTTTTTTTCTTGCCCTTGCAATCACCAGCCCATTCTTTGAACTTCCAACCCTTACTGGGTTTTGCCTTGATGATGAGCTTACCGCTACCAGCGGGCGCCTCAATCGTTAAACTGCTCGTCTGCAACGCTACTGGTTCCCAGAAATTACCAGTCATAACCAACAGGCTCAATAAATTAACAGAATCCTCATAATAGTCTTCTCGCTCATTATAAACAAAAGCGTAAATATCATTGAGGAAGGCTTGTTGGTTGGAGTCTAGCATAGTAGCAACCCCAAAAGGTGCGGCAAAAAAAGTGGTGAAATAACTATCAATGGGCGTACCATTGAGTTGATAACCAGCCTTAATGCCATTAGCATTACCACCACTATCACTGGCTAACCAAGTAACCATTTTCTGGACTTGAGCACGGGATTTAGTATCATTATTCAATAATGCGTCTAAGCCAATACGCCAAGGATCGCGTCCGGCATTGTAATAATAATGACCATCATGCGCTCCCTCAAGGAAACCGGAATTAGCCGGTACACATTGGCTAACATCGTTACAGTTAATAATGAAATCTGGCAATAATCCAGTGGAATAGTTAGCTTGAATGGTGTCAATAACAGCTTGTGAGTTAGCAATGACTGTATCCCAGATCGGATTATTCGTCGCACGACCAAAACTACGCATTAATCAGTTAATTTTTGGCTCATCAAAATAGCTAGGCAGTAAGCACCCGCTTCTGTCGCATATTGCATGTCGTAACAAGAATTTTTCATTTGCTGAGTGATGTGGCAAGGGCTAAATTCTTGAACCGCGTTGTTGAGATTGGACGCGATAACAAATTGATAGACGATGCTGGGGAGAGCAAAGTGTTTGATGCCTTCTGTCAGTTAAGTGATGAAAAAACGGTAGATGATGAGCAGGAAAAATGAGCAAGAGTAGGGTGCGTCCTACGCACCGGTTATAAGGTGGAACGTTTATTTGTGCCCAGGACGCACCCTACTCTTGCTCCAACTTCATCATCATATAATGCCAAAATAATAGTGCCTAATCCCATCACTTCATAATTCTGTTTATATTCAAGCAACTGATTTAACTTTGGATTTAATTCTATTAACCTAATGCAACGAGCAGCAGCAACACGAGAATGTTCTAATGATACCGCATTTTCTTCCTCCATATAATTAATCAATTCTTTCTTGAATTCTTCTGTTTCTTTCATTTAAACGGTTTCTTTGTTAATAAAATTTAACGACATTCGCTACGCTAGCAAGAGTAGGGTGCGTCCTACGCACCGGTTATAAGGTGGAACGTTTATTTGTGCCCAGGACGCACCCTACGCTTGCTACCAAAAATCAAAGTGCCGGCAACCGTCGTAATTTCACATAATCTAATAAGCCATTTAAATCGGCGTGAGTTGACCACCAAATACCATGTTCTGACATTAACTCTAATGCTTTGGGACTAAAACCTTCGTAACTGAAAAACCATAATCGCATAATTTCCGCATTCCGATCTAATTTCACGAGTTGAGCCTTTTCTAAAAACTGGTGAATTTCTGTGGGACTCACTTTACGCTGTGAACGCCATTTACTTTCTGCCACCCATTGTTCAATCCCGGCACCGGCATGAAGGTCAATTTCTGTCTCCACACCGGGTCCTAAACGTTCTCTTAACCGTACATAGTTAAAGCTTGGCACTTCAATATCCTGAGCCAAATGAAAATAATGTCCGGGTAGTCGCTGTTGTTGAGCATTCTGGAGAATTTGAGCCATATAAACTTCGGCTAAATAACCTTTTAAATCTCGAATTTGTCGCTGGAGTTTTTGATATTGAGCTTGCAGATCGTCTTTAACCGTACTTTCCGGTTGTCCGAGTACTTCAATACGTCCCCAAATGCGTAAAAATTCTAATAAAATAGGGTCTTTAACTTTCCTAAACCAACCGCCTAACTCCAAATAATCCAGCAAATCGCCACGCGACAATTTGATCAACACCTCACGAATTTTCTCCAGCGATATGTCTTGATTATCCTGTTCTAATAATGCTTGTTGAATTTGGGTTAAATCAATTTTCTCATCTTCTTGAATGGCGGAAAGATACAAAATCCATTTAGTGATGCCATAGTCATTAATTCGATCTATCCAACGACTCACTTGATCATTAAGTTCACTCCAGATAAAGCCTGAAGACAAATCAACGGCTAAAATTTGATTGAGTATTTCTTCTGAAGCAATGGCTTGATTCAGTTTCGCCGCTTGTTTAATTAATGCGGTAATGTAAAATGGATTACCACCACAACGTGCCGCAATCACGGGTGCCATTGGTTCTGCTACCTGGCTGTCATAGTAGCTCGCCACCTTACGTACTAATTCCGTGCCCCAATAACCGGTTAACGCTTCAATCGGCTCACTTTCAAAGCGTCCAAACAGTGAACCCCGTCCCAAAATTTCTCGCGCTAAAATACTCATACTAGAACCGGTGACAAAATGAGGACAAGTCGGTGATTCCACCGCTTCTTGCATATAGCCAACTACATCAAATTTATATTGAGGTAGGCGGGTATTTTGAAATTCATCGATGAACATGACTATAGTGCTGTCATCATAATCCGACACTCGACGCGGTAGAGACAATGCCTCTTGTTCTGGGATGGTAATCTTCCGTTTCTGAAGGTGAGTTAAAAATTTGAAGCCCATTTTAACTCCCTTGGTCATTGGTTCACGAATCATTCTTAGCAACTCGTCACTCGCAAAAGTTTCTTGCAAAATTTCAGGTTGACGTAAACGAAACGCCACATACCAACGGAGAAAATTTTCCACATATTTAATGGAAAAATCCCAGCGATTTTCAAAAGTATCCGGAAAAGTATAATATACCGGTACAACCGCTTTTGGATCTTCATGCTCTTGCTCAAAAAACAGTCGATTGACTACTCGCTTAAAAATTTCCGTTTTACCCATACGCCGCTGTCCTAACAGTACCGTCGAACCGGTACGACGAGTTTTCGCTTTCAGAGCCGCATGGTATAGATAGTCTAAATATTCTTGACGATCCGTATAAACTTCTTCGGCTACTAAGGGTTTGATTACCCAATTTGCTGGGGTTTTAGTCATAATTTTGCTCTAATTTAATGGGATGACTCATACTCGATGCTCACATTTCCTCTCCCCCCTTATTTTCACTCTTGGCATAAATTTTGCTTTTATTCGTCGTAGCAGATCGATTACATATAAACAGAGGAGATAGCAATGTTAACATCACTCAAATTTTTTGGCATAGCGGCGCTGATTGCGATTGGTTTGTTTGTCGTCATCCAATCAAGTGCTCTTCAAAACGACCAAAAAAACAGTAGAATTGAATTAGATAAAGATAAAGATAAAGATAAAGATAAAGATAATACGCCACTGACAGAAAATAATCAAAAAAATGGTTTAGAATCTGAATTAATTAAAGCCGGTTGGGAGTCCAACGCTGCACACGCCGTTGTTGCGCTCAACAAGGACTGGTTTACAATACATCGGGTAGAAAAACAAATCTATTTACTCAAAAATTTAGGCCATTATTCTCAATTAATGCCCTTGTTTGAATCTCATCCTGAAACCGCCTCACTTTTAGCCGCTGCCAATAATCCTGAGCGTTTGGCTCAACTTTTCCAAAATGATGACTGTTACGATATCATCACAGGGTTGTTCGTCCAACACGCTGCCCCCGAAGATGCCGCTGCTCTCGCCAACGCATTATAAATTCATAGATCATTAGTATGCCGACTGATTAAGCGTGGCTTAATTGGCAGTCAAGCCCTTTTCATTTTTCCGCGAAATAATGCGGGCGCACTAGAATATGATCGCTGGCTCTCCGAAGTTTTGGACGTTCAATCCTAAGACAAATTAAGTTCAGTGATTAATCTTTTATTTGAGCAAGGCGCGGACATTCGCGCCAAAATGATTGATGATAGTCATTTTCGCTACGCATTCCGCAATGATTTATGGCCTAAATTTCTCCATGTCACAACTCAACTACCCTTTGAACTCTATTTAAGTGATCCGCATTTGTGGGAATTATTAGCCTTGCCCCAAGGCGAAAGGCTTTTAGAACAATGGCAATGGTTTTTGTCCCTAGAGCAAGTCAACAATTTAACGCCCGCTGCGGTGCTATTTGGTGATGACGCTTATCCGGTTCCCTTACAGCCTTTAATTATTGAAGCTATTTGAGAGAATGATGCTAATACGCTGGTTTCATTACTCTATTTTGGTAAAGAGCCCCTGTTTGTCAAATTGATGCAGCGTGATTTATCAGACGATCTCAAACAAGTGATTTTTAGTCGTCTAGGTTCTTCAGCTCAGTTAGAAGATTGGGATAAAGCCAGTGATGCCGAATTATACTACGAATTAGTCAATGGTGACAGTAGTATGATTCATACCTTTAAAAAAGTTGTGCAAGGACGTGAAATATCGGGTGGAGAGGCTTTTTGGGCTGTCGCTGACATGGCTGATATCGCCTTCACTGCGGTAACACTGGGCGCGGGTGCGCTTGTCACATCAACTGTCAAGCTCGGCGCGAAAAAAGTGGCTAAAAGTGCGCTCAAACAACGGGCTAAAAAGCGTCTTAAACAAAATGCCGGCAAAGCAGTGGCAAAAAATGCCTCCGAAACGCTTTTAGTGTCTTTTGCAAAAAAGGAAATTTTTTCTAAGATGCAAAGATTATCAAGCAGCAAGCTACGTGAAAATTTATCTACTTTTAACATCACGCCCACGCTGCAATTTTTATTTAAGAAAATGAATGTGAATCGGACAACTCTCAAACGCATCAATAAAAAGTGGGATGCCCGATTATTTATGCATGCGAAAAGATGCCAAAGTCTTGGTGCAAGTCGATCACAAAAAGCTCACTTCAGGTGTTTGTCTGTTTTTTAAAATCACGAGTGCGACGGGTGTGACGGATGTCGTGGGTGATGAATTTAAGGCTTGGCAAAAAAATACTTCTGCATGGTGGTTGATGAATGCTTCAAGTATTTAGGAGTCCAAAATTTATTTTGGAAATTAGGAAAAAAAAAATGAACAAAAAACCAACAAAAGTTTACCGTTTCGCTTTATACGGGCTATCGGCTTCAGGAAAAACCTGTCTGCTGGCGGCATTAGCCATGCCACGCTATCCCCATGCCTTGGGTTATAGCTGCACCTGGCTACCCGGCTCAAAACAAGACGCTCATAGTCAAGAATGGATCAAAAAAGCCGTTGAGAGTCTGTCTCGGCGCGAAGTACCCGAGCCCAATCCCACTGGTGAAGAGCATTTTACTTTTGAATATGATTTTACCGGGGCAGATCATCAAACCTTTCGCATTGAATTAGTCGATTATTCCGGCGAATTAGTGAACCCTAATATTAGTGACAGTGAACTGGCGAAATCCTTGCGACAAAAATTCGCCGAGATGGATGGCATTTTAGTCCTTGGAGAGGCCCCCTATCGGGATCAATTAGGGCATCTGTCCGGGCATCAAAAAACGCGAGACGCGCAAACCCATCAGGATTTACATGATTTGCGACAAACCTTCAGCTTGTTGCGTGGCGAAAAACAAGAGGGCGCGGCACTGGATACGCCAGTCGTATTATTGGTCAATAAATGGGACAGATACAGTGACATCGACTCGGCTCATCCTGATATTGAACAAGGCAAGCTAGAAGATTTTTTCAAATCTGAGTCGCCACATAAAGGACTCAATGATGTGTTACATCATTCTGTGAGTGAGGACAATTTTAAAGCGTTTCCGGTCAGTGCCTTGGGTGCGGGCGAATTTGTGCGACTTGAAAATGGTGATGTGGTTGAACGGCCTAAACAAGTTCAGCCTTTGAATGCGTTTGGCTTAGAGGATGCTTTTTTATGGTTAGCCCAACGGCGCGATGCGATTGATTTGCGGGATTATCAGAATAATAGCATTAAAAATGTTAAACAATGTCAGCAAGATGGCAAAGCATTATTAAACCGTTTTCCCCCCAATTCAGCGCAAGCTAAACAGGTTAAAAGCGTCTTGGGGCAATGTAAAAAAAGAGCATTTTTCTACTGGGCGGGGACAGTGGCGGCTGTTGTATTGGCCCTGTGCTTGGTGGCTAAAATCACAATGGATTCGTGGAATCATGAAAATGAAGAGGCTTTCCGTCAAATAGCCGGTAGTGTGAAAGAAAATTGGCAAAAGAGCGATACACTTAACGAACTGTTAGAGGAGTTACGCAAACTGCCAGTACATCAGAACGCTGAAACGGATAAAATGCGTCAAGAACGGGTAGCATTGGAGGACACTGTTTTAAGACATTTAGCAGAGCTTGCCAGTCAACGAGACTGGGAACGCTTTATGGCTGGCTACAATGACAAAATGCGGCGCAAAAATTTTATAGCGGCAGCCCAAGCCTTGCAGAGTCGCCAATCTGATGAGCGTCTGGAGAAGTTAAAGGCAGAATTTAAGAGCGTCGTTGTTCATAGAATAGAAGAACAGGTTAAGCGTGCGTTTAAGGATGATCGTTTAAGGGAGGCAGATGAAATTTTGAAGAAATATGCCCAGTTTCCACCTGAATTACAACAAGCCCCCGGCCGCGAAGAATACTACATAATCAAGGCTTTGCAACATCAAGTCGCGGAAAGGCAAGATCAAGATTTGTACGGTGATATTATGAAATACATGGATCGAGAACATACGGAGAGGTATCTGGATGATGCGCCTTTACAAACAATGAAAAAAGAGGTTTCTGAGTACAAGACTTATTTAGATAAGACTGCACAAACGGCTACGATCCCCAATCTGAAACTATTTGTGCGGATTACTTGGCAAACTTATGAGGCGGTTGGAGATCATAACCAGATTCGCGTCTCTTTAAATGGGAAGAATGTTATTTCTAAAAATTACGTTAAATCACAGTTGAACCAATCAACGGACATCGGCACCAGTCGAGGTTTTAGTGCTAAAGCTTCTGATAGAAAAACGGTTGAGATCACGGTGATTGAGGATGATTGGCTTGGTGATGATGACAATGGTAAGGGGACAGTAAAAAAGCGAATATCTGATTTAGCCAAGGGTTATACGCTAAGGCTTAAAAGTGAGGGAAAAACAATGGCTAAAGCCTTTATTCAAATTAAAGGCTATCCCAAAGCACCCAATTTATTGGCATGGCATGATCAGAAATGATCTAGTACAACGGATTTAATAGAGTAAGATAAGAGATCATGAATAAACCACAATTAATAGCAGAAACGCCCCGCGCAGGCAAGTGGAATCATCGCTTTATTGCCGCACAGGATTGCAGCCTTTCAGATAGTGAGATTAAAAAAATTGTTGCGGCAGCCCGTAGAAACCCGCAAGGTGATGATTATCTGGCGGTGAGTGTCAAAACGGCGCAATCGGTATCTGGGCGCACGGGTAACGAGATATTAGTGTTAGTCGGCGTTGATGTTAAAAAGCTCTCTGAGACTCAGCGTCAGCAAATTGTCACTCAACTTGAACAACGGTTGGCGGATTTGGCGACGCTTGTGACGGAGATTAATTGGGATAGGGATGGTCAAGCTATTTTGGTTAAGCGTCGAGAATTGGGTGAATGGGAAAAGTGGTTTGGTGAGTTTGTACCTGAGCAAGATAAAAAGGTGGCAGTGCCTAAAAAACCTAGCTCTGGTCAGTTAAAATGGGTAGCTGGGCTTGTTGTTGGGATTTTGTTGGTGTTAGCTATCTGGGCTATCATACAAATGTCCGAAGAATCTGCGCCAAGGCAAAATCATTCGGAGACTGAGTCTTCTAATCTAAAAGATAAGAATCCTCAGAAAACACCAGATGCTGAGGCTGCTACATCAGAAACTGGCAATAAGAGCTTAGAACATAAACAAGATGAAGCCTCGACGACAGAAGAGGAGCCATATCGCAAGCTAGAGCGCTCCCTCTGTGAAAAGTTTAATTGGTGTGGTAATGCGCTGGCGTTGCCTGAAAGTGATCCAGAAAAGATTGAGCAAGTTTTAAGCGACTTAGACACAAAAGATGTTTGGTCGTTTTTACTGAGCTTTGTGGATAACAGTCAAGGATCACCCCAAGCTTATTTGGGAGAACTTGCGGACTTTGATAAATCCGACTTTAATCAAATTATCGCTCAACAAAGAAAATTGAGACAGGTGTTTTTGGATTTTAAAAACGTAGCGACGCAGGTTAGTTTTGACACGCCGCCGAATAGCGAGGAATATCCGGTTTTATCTTTTGTTTATCAAGTGAGCAATAAATTTCCAGAGATGCCGGAAAAGACAACGCTCCAAGATGAAAATAAACTGCCTTTCTTTAGAAACAATGATGTGGCAAGGGCTAAATTCTTGAAAAGCGTTGTTGAGGATGGACGATCTAACAAATTGATAGACGATGGTAAGCATGTCAAGGTATTTGATGCCTTGTGTCAGTTGAGTGATGAAAAAACGGTAAATGCACTTTATGATCAGGAAAATAGGCTCGAAAAATTGTGTATTGTTCCTGATAAAGAGTACCCGACACAACGACAATGTGAAAGACTGAATACTGAGGAAAAGAAAAAGCAGGCAAAGGCTTTCTTAGAATTAAGGAACAAACTTAAAAGGCAATTGGGATGTTAAGATTTTCTCGTTCCCACGCTCTGCGTGGGAATGCCTTCAAGGACGCTCCGCGTCCTGCAACGATAAAACGCTCAATTTCACTCGACGCGGAGCGTCGATTCATGCATTCCCACGCAGAGCGTGGGAACGAGAAAAATAAAACAAACGACAAAAATAAAATGAGGAAAACCATGCAACTAAAATATCAAGTTCAAGAAGGCGTTCTTGACGTAAAACAACTGACAGCATCCCTAAAGTGGACAACCGCTGCTGATTTTGACTTAGCCGCCGTTTATGAATCCAAAGACGATAAACGTGGATTAATCTATTTTGGTGAACTGGGTAAACAGGATGCTTTTCCTTATATACGCCTTGGAAAAGATGCCGGCATAGGCGATACCAGTGGCTATAAAACAGAAGAAATGATTGTCAATAATTTAGATATGATGAAATCCCTGTGGTTTTTTTGCTGGGATTATGGCATGGTACAAGAGGGCAAAAAAGCGCGTTTTAAAGAAAGCGATGTCAGCTTAACGATTAGCGATGACTCTGGAAACCACACAAGCATTGAAATTGAAACCGGCGGCAATGTGTGCTATCTCGCCAATATTGATAACACCCATCCCAAGGGAGCCAAGCTCACCAATACCCGAGTCGCTGGGACTTTACAAGGCTTGAAAAGCATTGAACAATTAATGGCGTTGGTAAGATGCCAAGCTAATTAAGATATTTTGGAGTCCAAGATAAATCTTGGACTCCTTGCCAAAATTTTTCAACATCGGGTCAGTTAATCTTGTCAAGAGCCAAGCGTCGCATTAGCTCAGCACGTTGTTCTTCAGACAACATAGCTAATATCTCCTGCCTACCTTCTTGTTTTCCGGCCTGCATTCCGGCCTGCCTTCCGACCTGCATTCCGGCCTGCATTCCTTTCTCCCTTTCTTGACGAGCCTCTTCAGGAGTTAAAGCATAATATCCAGTTTCAGCTGTTTGCATTATCATAGTCTCAAAATTAGGAATGACTTCGTTTATACTTCTCTTGTATTTTCTCTTGAAATAAAAAGCCAGCGTGAGTAATAGCCGGTTTCGTTTTTTCTCATCATTTCCAGCATATTGCTCCAACAGTCTTAAAGCTTCATTGAGTTGCTTATCATCCATATCTTTTAAAATAGGAGCAAATGCAACATATTCCCAGAGTTCCATCTGTTTGATTTCTTCTAATGTCTTGTCGTAAAGTAAAATTTTGCTATACTGCACATCTATAACATATTCAATACGACAATTTTCCGGATCATCCTTTCCTTCCCC
>JSZA02000484.1 GCA_000785145.2 Candidatus Thiomargarita nelsonii | reverse complement strand
GCTTAAAGTGGGTGCTTGCTCTTAAAGTCAATGAAAAAGCGTGCTCTCAAGCGGGTATTGAACCTAAAAAAGTGGCAGCCACAATATTTTATGTTATTATATATTTATAACAACTAAACAGGACTAACATGATTATGAGTTCACCCAACTGGGTAATCAAACCCTTAGTAGCGGAAGAAATTTATACAGATCGTCAAGAATATTTAGACTATCTCTACCGCGCCGCTCTGAAAGCAAAAACTCGTCGTACCGGTTCTACGGTGTTATTAGGACAGCGGCGTATGGGCAAAACCGAAATTTTTAAGCGAGTTGTGAATCGACTCTTTTTTGAGCAAGATCATGAAGATCCACAGGCAGTGGTACCAGTCTTTTTTAGTTTTCCGGATACTTTTAAAAGTGATCAGCATTTTGCCATCAAGTATGTGGAAAATTTTATTCGCTGGTATGTCGCTTTTCGTTTACGTGATCCTAGTATTTTGTCGGAAAAAAAGGTCGATCGACCTCACTTAAAAGAAATTATCCATAATAAGCTGACCATTACTAATGGTTTTAAAAATGCCTTTGAATTTCTTGAGAGCATTATTGCTCAAGAGGTAACAATCCCGGAACAATCGGCACTTTCTCATCCTCGTCATGTTTCAGATTATGATGACAGCACGATCGTCATGTTTTTGGATGAATTTCAAAATACCCGCTTACCTCAATATAAATTTGACGTAGTTGGTTATATGCAAGAAGCGGTGGAATCACCGACTTGTCCTCATTTTGTCACCGGATCGAGTATGACTATTTTATCTCGGGAAATTTTGGGACGGGGTGCGTTATTTGGACGCTTTGAAAGTCATCCAATT
>JSZA02000448.1 GCA_000785145.2 Candidatus Thiomargarita nelsonii | reverse complement strand
CATGTTATGATAATCCCCCGTACTCTTTTTAGCTTCAAATATATAAAGTGCATTGGCGATCAAACCCGTTTTAAGCATTGCATGAATGAAACACCAACGCCGACCTTTTCCGGCAGGGCGTTCTAAATAATCACCTTCTGTTTCACTAAACCAAGAGAACTGGAACCCATGATAATGGTGCAAAAAACTTTCGTCTAAATATACCAGCTTATAACCTAAATTTCGAAAGTTTCTAATATTATATAGATACGAATGCCTTTGCTGACGCACATAGAGTTTTTCGCGTAGTGAGCGTGGTTTTTTACGTGTTCTTGAATAACTGAAGCCCATACGATCAAGATGATTTTGAATGGTTCGTAATGGTAATTCTCTTTTTAGTATTTCTTTAAGAATGTCTTGAATATGGTTGGAATTGCATACTTCACCCTTAAGGTGTTTTCCGAAAACAAACTGTCGGATATATTCTTCGATAGTTGGGGGAATATTAGTCCTATGAACAGTTCTATTTCCTGCGATGGTAGAAGGCAGTACATTACCAGTCTCTTTAAAATGTTTAATAATTTCTACAACTTGTCTTCTTCCAACGCCAGTGTAATTTGCCGTGCGACTATGAGCGTCTCTCGTCTGAACCTCGGACGACTGCTCTCTTTCTTTGTTACACTGTTGAAAAACTTGAATCACCATCGACTTTTCATCAATAGAGAGTGGTTTTCCCTTTTTTCTAAATACCTTGTCGCTCATAAGTATTTTTCCATAATAATTGACATATTCATAAGAAAAACCTATTTTACAATAAAGCCAAATGAAATTAGGATTTAGTTCCTTCTATGCCCGCGATAACTATA
>JSZA02000037.1 GCA_000785145.2 Candidatus Thiomargarita nelsonii | reverse complement strand
TAATAGATAAACTGGTAGTGTGTTTGTGTCTGCCGTTATAAAATGGTTTAAGGTTTGGGCATCTTTTTCGGTGGCGGGTTCATAAGTGACACCGAACCGTTGAGTATTTAAGGCTGGCAAACTGAGTGTATAGTTTAATGAGGGGTCATCCAGATGTTGAGCCGAAGGGCTATAGTAGCACTTGGTAACTCCATCCCGCAATGTGAGTCATCAACTCAGCCAGTTCTTCTGGCGATTTCTCCTCGATATTGGTCGGCAATTCTGCCATTGAGACGGGGGGAACAATTTTCTCTCCGTAAGCCATGAAACTGAGGCTTATTAGTAACAAACAAATAAGAGGTTTGTAAAAATGAGTCATAATACAATCTTCTCCAATCAATAGAGTTGTTTAATTTTGCTTTCAACTCAATAAGTTGGAACACAAATCGACCATTTTCAAAATGAGTATAGCTTAGTCATTATTATAATAAAAAACGCATAGCGAGTGTTATTTTACTTCGTTACTTCGTTTCAACTCAAGATTTCTCCTTGTACTCAATGCCATCGTAGTTAGTCGTACAATCCCTTATGGTATAAGGCGGCTTAACTTAATGGCATTGACCCTACGCTCGCTATCCACGCGCTAGGTATTTTTAAATCGAAATCATTTTCGGCTTGACGTTTTCTTGAAACGAATTCTTTTTCCTTTGGCTGGCTTGTCATCTCCACTAATTCAAAAGTTCTTCCGTTTTGGTGAGTTTAGAGAATCTAGTTGAGACAAAAATTCTTCTATGATCTGATTATTTATGCGTTTAGCATAAACGTAAAGATAAAAGTTTCTCTTACTTATTTTGATGGCACCATGCACTGTTTCGGCCGAATCAAAACGATTATGAGAAAATCTATCTTTAGAAAGGCTTTTTGTCTTTTGTAACCGAAATGGATTTTCATTAATATTAAACCAGATTTGTGTATCTAATTCACCTGTTCTTATGCAATGCTTACGGGGAAACAAGAATTTTCTAGGAAGATTTGTTTTATGACCTATTAAACGTATTATATGTTGCTCATGGTTTGGAACTTCAAGATTGATTAAATTTACACTTGCAGGAAAAGTTTCAAAACAAGACTCACCAGAGCCAGAAAATTTAGTAACTACCCATGTGCTAGGTATTTTTAAATGTAAGTTATTTTCGGCTTGACGTTTTCTTAAAACGAATTCTTTTTCTTTTGGTATACTTGTCACATTTACCAATTCTAAAGCTCTTCCGTTTTTGGCCAACCGAAATCGGAATGAGTAATTAAAAAGTAAGGTTGAGTAATTGAAAGACAGTTCCAAGGTATCATCAATAATTATTTTCATTTCAGATAGGTTGTTATCATGTTCTTTATAGAAATAATCCCTTTCTTGAAGTTTCTGGTACAAAATGTTTAGAGCCGACACTTTTCGCCAACGATTCTTTGCATATCGAATCACCAATTCAGGTGTTGAATTAGGTATAACAACTAAATTATTAATAATAAAAGCATTTTCTATTATACCTTTCAATTGAGCATTATTGATTCCTCGAATGCGTTCTGGGGCTCCTCCATTCGGAGGAATGTACTTCGTTTCACTACTGCGATAGACCGATTGATCTCCCCATGAGGTATTGACATAATGTTGTTCACTCCATGTCCTTTTCAGAACACCGCCATTAGAAAGTGCTTTGTTATACGTTCCCTCCTTACTATCGACTAAGGTTGGTGGCTGTTGCACAATCCAAATAATAAATAGAACCAAAAGTATTATAGAAATAAGCAAAAACTTCATTATTTTTTTTATCAATCCCATGATTTAGATTTCCTCTCAAAGGTTGATACTCTAACAAAAGCCGTCAAATAAATAGGTCTGTCGATTTCCGCTCAAATTCGACAGACCTTTTTTTTGACTAGCTTTCCTCCTCAGCAAAAGTCAACCATTGCCCAACTTCCATATCATTAATGGGCTGACGGTAGTCTTCAGGAACCGGATCGATATTGGCCAAAAAGGGGAAAAGAAGGAGAGTCAATGAATATCCATAATAAAATGGCCGGCTTGAAACATAAAGTTCTAATGTACCTATTACATCACTTGGTGTGGTCGCATAACCCGTACTCAGCCGTCCCTTTATCGCGCCATATAAAGGGAGTTTAGAATTAATGAGTTCCCTCAATTCTCTCGACGTTTGAGGAAATCCACCTGCCGTCTGATAAACTTGAGCGGCGATACGAACATCTCTCGCTTTATCAATGCCTAACAAGGTTTGGCTAAATAAAAAGTCAGACACTTCTTTTTCTGTCATTTGACCGACTAAACCAAAAGTGTTGAGGATCTCTTGAACCAAACTTTTTATCTCGGTTGAGACTCTTCTTAAAATCAAACCTTTAGAATAAATTTCATAAGGATAATTTTCTTGTCTACAAAAAGGGCCTATCTGACCATCCAGACTGATGGCATATTCAATCGCGGGTTGTTCAGAAAATTCATTCAGATTCAATAAATTTTCTATTAAAGCCAGATCAAAAGAACCCACTTTAAAAGGGGTATGTACCGTGTAACCATGTCTGGTCATCTCTTTTCGGTACATCTCATTTACGATAGCCCGATCAACGCCTTCTTGCAAGCGCAATGCCAGCAATTTAAACAACGAAAGTTGTGTGGTTTCAAGCCATTGACGAGTGCTTATGATATCCTCAATTGCCGCACGCTGGATTTGAAGACCTTTTTCTGGCACTTCGATTAACACTTGATAACTGAATTCAGCAATTTGTCCCAGTATTTCGGCTTGTTCTGAAGTGGTTTTAGCCTGAATGTCACTTGGTAATTCAGGTAAGCTATTTTCAGCATAAGCAGAAAAATTGAGGCTTATTAGTAACAAGCAAATAAGAGGTTTGTAAAAATGAGTCATATCAAGTAGCACTCAAAAACAGTGGGGACAATTTTCCCCACGATTTAGCTACCCTTCCTCCTTAAAAGTGAGCCATTGTCCAATGCGACGTTTAAACTTTCGAGATAATTTATCAAGTTCTTGTACTGGGATCACATCTAGTTCTTGAATAAAAGGAAGAATAAATAATGTTATTCCAAAACCATAAGACGATAAGGAGTCACGTCCTGTATAAGCAAATAAGGTATTCATCACCTTATTAGAGGTAGTCTTATAGCTCGTACTTACACGTATTCGCTGACTTGTTGATAATTTCAACTTGATCAAGTTTTCTAAATCTTTGCCGTTGTTAGGAAAGCCACTCTCGAAGTAGATATCCGTTAACAGACGAATATCTCTTTTTTTATCAATCAGTCCCAATGTTTGAACAAAAAGTAAATCGGTTGCAAGTGGTTTTGATAATTGCTCCAATAGGGGGGGGGGGAAAGCATACATAATATCGGTAACATAGTCGAGCATTTCCGAGGAAATTTTTCCCAAAATTAACCCACCCACATAATCCTCAATAGGATAATTTTGTTGTCGACAATAGGTCGCTATTTTGCCCTCAAGACTGATAGCATATTCAATCACCTCTGGTTCGGTGACTTCATTCAATGACAACAGATGTTTCAACAAGGGTTCATCAAATGATCCCGTTTTAAAAATTGGAAGACTGACGGTAATTCCATGATTTGCCATTTCTTGACGAAAGATTTCGTTCATAATGGCTTTATCAACCCCAGCAATCAGTCGAAAAGCTAGCAACTGAAATAACGGGTGCTGACGTGCTTGTAGCCATTTTCTAAGGGCAATCACTTGTTCAAGTGATTCTTGTTGAGCTTGTAGTCCGGTTTCGGGAACGTCTACTAGCACTTGGTAACTCCATCCCGCAATGTGAGTCATCAACTCTGCCAGTTCTTCTGGCGATTTCTCCTCGATATTGGTCGGCAATTCTGCCATTGAGACGGGGGGAACAATCTTCTCTCCGTAAGCCATGAAACTGAGGCTTATTAGTAACAAGCAAATAAGGGGTTTGTAAAAATGAGTCATAATACAATCTTCTCCAATCAATAGAGTTGTTTAATTTTTGCTCAAACTCAAGAAGTTTTTAACACTTCTCAAGTTTGAACCGTGGATAAAACGTTTCTGGACAAGTTAAGGTGTTGGTTGAGATTTAATGATTGTCCCTATTTCAATCAGACCATCCACATCAATGCGAACAACTCCTATTTCTCCCGCATTGCTCACTGAGCCCGCTTTTTCAAAACCACATTGAATCATGCTCGCGGATCGTGAAGCATCTGTCCAGTCTGCTGTCCCGGGTTTAAAGTAGTTGTAATCAAAAATATCTTCTAACCGGAGTGAAACTTTAACTTGACTGATAACCAAATCTGAGCCTTGCATTTCAACCCATAAATGGATCTCATTATTTGGCCCTTCGATCGTCACACCACCCAGTCCTATCTTACCGTAAGGGGTAAAATTAACAAAAAAACCTTCTAGTAAAAAAGTGAGTTCTTGTATGCCACCCTCAGTGACATCATATTGATTTTTAATGTCATCATAAGACAATTGTTGTTCTCCAAGAATGAGATTCTTAATTTGTTTTTGAAACTCTTCATATTCTCTAACAAGAATCGCCGCATCCGAAGAACTGTCATAGTAGTAAACGGTGAGCTTGGCTTCGGCATCCGGATATTTTCTACCATTTGGATCAAGACGGAATGTTATCAAGGTTCTTCCATCTATCGTTAGGATATTCCCGTCATCATCAGTCCTTGGTATCGTAACAAAACGGATACCGTCATCATTGACCGTTAATTCAGTACCACATTTATGAGTTAATGCCTCATAAGCGTTCTTTGTGACTGTCGTTGGAGGTTGATTATTCTTTACATGAGAAGGACGGTAATCCTTAGAAAAGAACCACGGTTCTTTAAAAAGACCATTAGCCACACGATAAACTAAAGCATGGCTAAGATGAGATAGGCTATAGTCTGTTATATCTGATAACAAGAAACTCAATAAGTAGCCGTTAAAGTTATTCCGAGACTCAGCATATTCCTCATCCGAAATCCCATAAATTTCATACTCACCAAAGATTTCATTCTCGCCTTGTTGATTATTTTCTTCCAAAGACTCAGATTGATCAAAATCTAGCCCATATCTCACCAGCAAATCACTGTCGTCATTATCTTCAACGATGTAAAGATTATACTCCTTAGAAGAATCATCCTCAGAAGACTCTGTCAGTTTTTCAAATATGGGTAGTTCTGGATTAAGAGAATTGGTTTCTCCATTGCCCGTTCCTATGATTTCAACCCAAAATACACTGTTTTTCTCCAGTTTCACCACTTCAAAAGTGATTTTATTCTCATTATTAGCATCATGCCACACCAGTAACTTATTTCTGGCTAACCAATCCTCTCTACCACCCTCATCGTTCAGTCTTGGATCATCTGGCCCTATTTGATTGACCTCATAAGGCTCGGTTTCCCTAACATCCATTTCCACCAAAGTGACATACACTTCTATTTCACTAGTTGAGCTCCCTGGAATTTTATCACAACTCGCCGTCACGGATACCGTGTATTTCTTAGTTTCGCTATAAGAATAAGAATAACTAGGATTGTTTTGTGTGCTCGTGCCAGTCTCATCTCCAAAATCCCACTCATAACCCCAACAAGGAGTCAATCCCTTTCCAATGAACTCCACTGACGGAATCGTCAACTCACCGGTTTCCGCATTTCTTTCCACTCGGACATAAAATTCCTCCGTCGTATAACCATCTGTCCCAGCTTTTTTTGCTTTTGCAACAAAACACCCTTCACCTTCTAGCACAAATTCAATATCCCATCTGATCAGAGCAGCCACAAACGCTCTTGCCGACTCATCAAGCAAGTCGGTATAATAACCAACATCCGTTTGATTATTCAGGTTTTTAGCCTGCTCTAATTTCGCCTTCCAATAAGCTTGATCACGAGCAAAATGTTTAAACAACCAATCCTTACGGACTTTCAAAACGGGTAGGTTGCGAATCAATTTCGTCTGATCAATGATACAGCCCTCATGACTACCCCCATTCAAACCGCCCTCAATCAAATAAGCAGCCGCACCCGTTATCAAATCTTGCAGAATATAGCCAGTACCACTCCAATTTCCAACCACGATTTCGGTTTGCGGCACAATCGCACCCAGTCCGGCTGAAATGGCGGTTCTTATATCGTCTTTAACCTCTGCACTAACCGATAACAGTGGTAAAACTTCATTCAGATTGTCTTGGTTAATCCTATAAATAGGAATGTTTTGTTCCGTCGCTTCCAGCAGAATTTGGCTGGTTGAGCGTGCCGGCGTATTAGAGCGTCCAAACACTTGATCAAGGACGGAGCCTTCTAAATAAGAGCCGTGCATCCCAATGTGTGAAAGAAATTTAAAGCGTATTTCATCACTGGGTGCCATAAGCGTTTGTACATTTCTTTTGACATCGACTTGACGGAGTTTATAATAACCCGATCTGGGGATCCCAAAAGCATATTCAACCGTCAAAGGGACTAAAAAAGTGCCGATAGAGGGCATACGTTGTACGCGAACATTATAAGTTTGAGCCGCGAGACTGTCAAATAGATCATGTTCCATCCAAAAACGTAATCCCGTTTGGTGCAGATTTTCGGCCGCCGCACTCCCAAAGGCTGCCGTGTCTGAACGTTTTTGCACTATGTCTATGCTAATGCCATTGCCGTTGACAACCAATGCTATTTCATCTCCAGCCGTCGCTTGTCCCTTTTCTGTATAGATTTGATGGGGATCAGTGAATGTTGTTGTGTAATATTGTGCTTGTCCCATTTGGATAGCACTTCCTTCAACAAGAACCGTGTTTTCTAATTTGAGAACGGGTTTGACTTGAAAGAGATATAAGGGCAATTTTTCTAGCCCAGAATTCCTCATTTCTTCTAAGGCTTCGGCGTCGGCAGCGGTAGCGGGGAGATATGTGACACTGAGCCTTTGTGTGTTGAGAGCCGGCAAGCTTAATGTGTAGCTCAAAGTCGGATCATCAAGCGTTTGTGCCAATGAACTGTGATAAAATTTCACGGTGAGACGATGCGTCAAATGGCTTGGGATTTCGTTGAATTGGCTACCGATGGCAATTAAGGTATAAGGTAATGAGGCTGCCAAAACGGAACGATTCGCCGGTATAATGGCCTTTGAGCCGAGTAATTCTTCAGACTCGATATTGTTAGTCTTTACGTAAGTTTCAAGTTCAATTTCATAAGCATTTAAGCTTTCCTGCATATAAGTTAAGTCAATATCAGTCATTCCACCTTGAGCATCAATTTGTGCGGTGGTGAGAATGTGTTCACGTAGTGCCTCAATATCAAAGGGGACTTGCTCTGCTAAATTGATGGCAGGTGTAAAGGTGTGCTGTTTAAAGCTCGCGTCCATGGGCACCCAGCTATCACCGGTTTTGTGTCTAGCCCCTCGGCTCGGAAAAAAATCTACCCAGGCTTCTACCCAAATGTGTTCCAATTTCAAAAACTTAATCACGCCACCTTGCGCTAATCCTGCTGTTGGAATGCCGCCTTGCCCCAATAATTCCATCGCCGCTTCTGCTGAGCTGACACCGGAAAGCCAATTCATAGCTTGGTTAATGGGAATTCGCACAGTGCCATAGGCATAACGGGCGTGAATACCAGAGGCTCTGAGTAATGCAATGAGTAAGCTGGCGGTATCAAAGGCATTTCCGCTTTTGCTATCCAAGGTCATTTGGCTACCCCGGATTGAGCCATAAGTCGGTATGAATTGAATGTTGTCATGCACCCAATTATAGATTTTGACGGGGTTATGTTCTAATTCTAAAGCTAAAGCCTCTATTTCAGGGGTGATTTGCACCTCCGGTGTTGGCTCCAAATTAGTCGAATCGGGTGCTTGCGCCAGCATATCTGGCAAAAGTCTGGTCGTCGCTACTTTGACCGATTTCGCTGGAAAACGCCTTTTCAATTCTTTTTCATCTTCGATAGGTGGACGCACATTTCCTTTTGGCGTATTAAAAGGTAAGTGGTTGGGATCAAAGGGAGTGTGTTTGCCCTGATTTTGTAGCGGCTTGAGATGATTTAAAGTCTCTTCAATGATTGTGAGACGTTGTTCATTATCTGTTGCTGCGTCTATCGCGTCCAGATTGTTTAATAATGTGTCCCTCTCTTGACGATAACGCGCCACCGTTTCAATATGCCGTTGCATAATTGAGGCGGGCAGATGGCTAATATGCTCGGCTACGGCTTCAAAGTCAGCTTCGATGTGTTCATCTAATGTCAGGACTTGTTGTTTGAGAGTTTGAGTACTTATCTTTAAAGTACGGCGTTGCTGCGAGTTCGAGACGAAATTTTCTTGCCATTCGCTCAATGTGGTTTCGACAATTTTGTCCAGTTGAGCCGCTTGCCCTTTATGCAAACCCTGTGCGGCAACGGCTCTGGGCTCTAATATGAGCATGGTAATGATGAGTATCACAGCTGCCGTGATTCGCATCAGTGGTGAATGGTTTTCTCTCATGAGTTCTCCTTGTTAAAAAAATGTCGGGCAACCATAAAGGATTGCCCCTACAATTAATATACCAAGGGCAACCATAAAGGATTGCCCCTACAATGAACGTTGTATAACCTTATTGCGTCAAAAATATCACCGCCGACACATTCCGTATCGCCTGACCAATCATCACCCGTATCATCGGGGCATCGTCTGCATCGCTTTTGAGCAATTCATCCGAGGCTTTGAGCAATTCCTGAAGTGCCTTATCTTCTTTTTCTGCTGATAGCCATTCTACTGCCTTTTCTAGTGAATTAAGGGCTTTGGTATAAGACGGTTCTTCATTATCCAAAATCCAATCTATTGCCGCGTGTAACTGGAGGTTTCGTTGCCGTTGTCTGCCCAGCCGCCATTTTGGTGTTGGAGTAGGTAGTTTATGGCGGGATAGAGGTTTTCTATTGGGGTGTCTGTGATGGCGAGGGCGTTGAGTGCCCAGGCGGTGTCTATGATGGTGCTGTCGTAGTCGCTGAGATCGCCAATGCCGCCATCGAGGTTGAGCCGTGTGGTAAGTTGGTTAGTAATGGGCTCAAGTGCTTGTCCAGCGAAGGCGCTCCGTATAAGTGTTTGGGAGAGCCTTTTTGTGCTGGGAAAGCTTTGGGTTTGGATAAATTCGAGGGCGGGAGGGAGTGTGGGTTGTGAGGTTTCGTTTAGTTGGTAAAGGGTTTGTAGGGTTTCTGCGGTGGCTGTAAAGGGGGTGGCTATGTCGTTTTCGGTGGTATAGGCACCGTTGGTTTGGGCGGTTGTGATGAGCCAATCTATCGCGGGGTTGGCTGCACTGGGTAGTGCTGAGCCTAATGCGAGTAGGCTGGTTAATATGAGGAGAATCCTCTTGGTTTTTGTTGGGTTTGGCATGGTTTGGTTTTGTCTCCTGGTTTTTTTTGTGGGGGGATTTTATATTGGTTGTTGTGGAAATGCAATGTTTTATAAAGTGGTACAAAGTATTTGTTGTTGGGTGATATTTACTTTTATAAATAAAATCAGTCAGTTAAAATATTAGAGGTGTCGAATTCAAAAGTTGGTACAAGGATTTTGAGTTGAGCCAGTTCTTAAATTTTTTTTTGGAAAATTTGACTTGACACGAATTTTTAGGGGATTGGTGGGCTAAAGTGTAGGGATTGGTGGGATAAAGTGTAGGGATAAAAACAATAATACACCTATATTTTTTATAAGTATTTTGCATTGACATTTATTAAAATTTAATTAGAATACGTGTAGGTTTAATCCGTTACCTACACTTTTATAAAGGGGGGAAATTGCGTCCACAAAAATCTAATATTGTGCGCCAGTCCAATCAGTTGGTAGAGGCTAGATATAGCCTAACTCTTAATGAGCAGCGGGTTATTTTGTCTTTAATTTCTATGATTCATTCTAAAGATAAGGATTTTCAATATTATGATCTGGATATTACACAATTGACAAAGCTAATGGGAATTGATCCTAAACATGCCACCCGAGACGTAGAAAATGTCATTTTTAGTGTTCAGGATAGGGTTATTTTTATTCGTGAGGCTGATGGGCAAGATTATTTAAGAACTCACTGGTTATCTGCTGTTAAAAAAGTTGGAAATAAAATACAACTACGTTTTGATCCCTCGCTCAAACCTTATCTTTTGCAATTAAAAAAACAATTTACTCAATTTCAATTAGAGATTATCGTACAATTTAAAAGTGCGTACACTATTCGTATTTATGCTCTCCTAAAACAGTATGTTTCATTGAAAGTTAGAAAATTTGAAGTCAATGAGTTGAGAAAGATTTTAGGTATAGAAAAGGAGAAATATTCAGAGTTTAAAGAATTTAAAAGGTGGGTTTTGAACCAAGCAAAAAAGGAATTTGAAGAAAAAGATGAAAAAACCGGAAAATATAAAAGCGATATTACTTTTGAGTTAGAAACTGAACGAGAAGGTAAATTTATTAAATATTTGATTTTCAATATTAAACAGCGATGTAAGGAGCCACAAGCTTCTTTAGATTTGTCCAAAAATGTTGAGTCATCTGAAAAATTGCCTGTTTTAAAAAAGGAGCCGTTGTTAGGTAATGAACAAATTGATGCTTTGCGCCTTTTAAAGGAAAATGGTGTCAATGAGACAACGGCTTCACGCCTAATAAAAGATTTTCCTCTACCTCGAATAATAGAAAATATTAATTTGGCGCGTTCCAAGCACACAAAAGGCAAGGCTAAAGACTTAGGTGCTCTCACCGTTTCCGCCATTCGAGATGATTGGGCAACTGCTACAAAATCATCTCAAAAACAAGTTGAAGATGATAATAAACCAAAACGCGAATCGCAAGCGGCACACCAAGAACAAGAAAAAAAAGAACTCGAAGATTTAAAGTCAATTTTTCAAAAAGAACGCCACCATCAAATAGATAAGCTTATAGAGAGTTGGGATAAGGTGACGCTTAAAGCTGAATTGAGTGAGTTTGAAAAGGCGACTAATAAAGTTATCCGTGGTAGGTTTGAAAAATACGGTTTGGAGAGCCAATTTGCTAAAACGGCTTTTATGGAGTTTGTGGCTAAAAAATATCTCTCTCTTAGCGAAAATGATTTTGTGGTGTGGGCTGGGGATAGGGGTTATGAGATAGAAGGTAATGTTTCTGCTGGTTATCGGCGGCGTTCATTTAAAAGCATTGGTAGTATTTTGGATGAGGTTGTTTCTAAAATGGATAGGTAATAAGCTTTATATGGTGGGCAAGTGCTATTGGCTCGATTTTTTGGTCGCTAAAGATAGTCAAAATTTATTCCGGTATTTGTTTTCCTTTTTAGTCGTTTTTATCGCTTTAATCCTTTAGTACAAGGGATTTACTTCGTTACCCGAGGATGGGGAGTCAACGGATTTGGGGTAATCCGTTTTTTTATAAGAGCGGTTGTGGAAAATAGGGGGTATTTTTTGAGGCATTCAACTGTATTTTGAATGCCTTCGGCTTGTGAAAAATCAATGTGGATTTTTATGTGACAAAACGGTGCGTAGGACGCACCCTACATTAATTTAGGTGGAACGAACTACCAATTTTATGATAAATGGTGGGTTGGGCGTCCCATAACGATGTTGCGCGGGCAACCACAAGGGATTGCCCCTACCCACCCTACATACAATATTTATATTTTACCCATGCTACGCTTGCTTTCCTGAGTGCCATCCGCGTAAAATTTCTCTTGAAGACGACCATTGCTGTCATAGCTAAAGCTTGTTGTTTGGCCGTTAAAATCCGTGTGGGTTTCTAGGGCCGTTGTTGGACCATAACTAAAGCTTTCCGTCATGCTTTTCGGCAAAGCGAGCGTAGGGTGCGTCCCACGCACAACATTTTTGATGTAGCTGTCGTTGAGTGGTATGTGGAAAGAAGGTGCGTAGGACGCACCCTACGCTCGCTTAAAAAGGTATATCCTCAGGTATTTCATCAATATCAGATTCTAGCAAACCATCATACCAAGTAACTTCCTCAGTTAATTTTCCGCCACTCTTGACAAAATATAAAATTGCATGTCGAGCCAGAGCATTAGGTATTAATTCACGTTTTCTAAATTCTTCTGATTCATTACCCCACCAAAATTCAACAATATCTCTATTCTCTTTATCCCCGAGACTTGTTTTACACTCATTTGGAGAAACATAAAACAACCATATTTTAGGATAGCCTAAGCCGACTTCCAGATAAGTTCCTGAAGAAAGATGTATCTGTAATATCGACGCTTTATTTCCATGATGTTGTTTTTCAAACTGATTTATAGTTTTTTCCAATTTTTCAAAGGTGAATATATTGATATCACCTTTATCTTCCCAATTAGTTGCCTCAATATACCATAAAAGTTTGCATAATAACATTAGCTTAAATAACCCCTTTTTTCAATTAAAAATTGATATAATCAACAATTATACCTTTCTCAGTAGAGAACAAAAAAAGTCAAAGTAAATAATTTAGATAATTATGAACAAGCGTATCCAAGTAAATACAAAAAATTTAACATTGTTAAGCAAATTATATTATCTGTGCTGATATAGAAACAAAAATGTTAATTTATTTTCTGTACCTATGGATATTAAGGAACGTGCATAAAATAACCTAGTTAACTTTAGGGCAACCATAAAGGATTGCCCCTACAAAACATAACGGTTCGTAGGGGCAATCCCTTGTGGTTGCCCTAGCGAGCGTAGAGTGCGTCCCACGCACATTTTTGATGTCGGTGTAGATTAATGGTGGTTTATGGATGGTGCGTAGGACGCATCCTACGCTCGCTAATTTACAAACTCTTTTAATTTCTCTTTTAATTTCTCCATCGGTTTTTTACTTTGAATGACTTTTTGTCTGCCATTTTTAATAGCATCCCCAAAAATTTCAATCAATTCATAGTTCTCATCAAAAATTAATATAACTTTCTGACCATTAACCCCTTCTATATCAATTTCCCAGTGACTCCCTTTCCGCCTGACACACTTCAATTTGATATATAAATCCCTGCCTATACATCTGACTCTAGGCTTAGGGGGATAAAAAAAGCATTTTGAGTCTTTTAGATTAGGGAACTCTAACCAAAGTCGTCCATTTTTACGTTTACCAAGTTTTTTTAGAACTATAGTGTGTCTCAATCGCCAAATATTCTCTTCCAACATCGAAAATATACTTCGGTAAGCATCCTCAAAGCTGTTATAAGTTTGCGTCGATTCACAAAAAAACATATAATAATAACACATAGGAGTGAATATTGGAGAAAAAACGACTATTTTTCATCTAAAACATGAATAAACCAATGTTGTAAAAACCAGTCTAATTGGTTTGAAGTAGACAATAAATAGTCCCGCTTCTCATCTTGAGGCTCCCACCAAAATAATCCCTTACTTTTTTCATAAAGTGAAACAATAAAGTATTTTATAGATTCATTTTCTGAAAAATGAGCTAAAATTTCAAACTTGCAAACTTGGATTTTAACTGACTCATGTTGAATGATCCTATATTCTTTGGAGCTATCTATGAATTGAATAACAGGGTAACTAGACATTTATGCACCTATTTTTTTGAGCTGAACAGAATCGTGTTTTTACCTCAATAAATTATCCAAAGTGTTGAAACGGAATCAAATTACCGCATATAAATAATTTTATTTCGTACTATAGTTGTTCAGATAAATATTTTGGACCTGACAGGTTTTTGAAACCTATCAGGTCTTTATAGCTCGACATTTTTATGAAAGTCTATATTTAGGCATAGATGAAAATATTAAGGTATTTGGAGTCCAAGAGTTATCTTGGGTGTGGGTATATTTAAGATAACTCTTGGACTCCAAATACCACGATTTTTTTTGCACTTATCACATTTAGAGCATATCATATCACTCCAATTGTTGTTAAAAACCACATGAAGGAGTGGTAGTTGTCTCAAATATGACTTCACCAGCGTGTTGATGTTTTCTCGCTAGGAAATCATCATATGTACCATAGGGATCTGGCATGATATATCCAAAGAGTGCATTTTCTTCAAACTCTTCAGGGCTATCATGGAGCAGACCATAAGAAGGATCATAATAATCCCCATTCACTGTCACAAGATAATGTTGCGAAAAAGCCTTTTCAAGTGGCTGATTAATGTTTTGCCCCGCAATCCCATCTACACTCTTTAAATCCCCATAGACAAACGGATTATTGTTAGGAAATGGAGGCATCATACTGGCAGTTTCCTCATGTAGTTGAAATTTCCATTTATGTGTGTTCCTGTCAGGAAAACTCGTATTAATAACTTCCCAATTGTTAACAAGCATAAATTCCCTTATTGGCTTACCATCTTCATCATAATCAAGAATTTTCTCAGGATAAACTTGTACACACTCAGGCGTTATGCCATTGAGCCACAGAGATAAAATAAAAATGTTAGCAAAACCATCACAAGGGGCACTACTTTCCGTAGGTAACTCAAACACTTTCAAGAAATCTGTCACGCTTTGATAATCAAAACATCCAGAGGCTCCAGTGCCATAATAGAGGAATTTCCGATTATCCCAAGTTTTAAAGTTGAGGTTTTCAAACAGAGACCAAGTCTTTTCCACCGCCTCTGCCTTAGTCGTTGCCCCCGGATTTGAAGTCGCCAAATGCAACAACGTCAAATACACCTTATCAAGATATTCTAACTTCTCAGCAAGCGTCACATAAACTATATGCTCACTCACACCCGCTGAATGGTATGTCACTCCATCAAACGAATAGCTCCAAGAAAGACTCATAGGATTCGATGGCCCAAAAAATTGAGTCTGCTTTTCCCAAGTTTTTAAGGGCAAAGTCACTGACACCAACTCATGTTCAGGATGGTATTCCCCTAATCCGCTTAAATTGAAACCTGGACCAATCACCCCAATTCGGATGTCATTCTCAATAGGACCATGCACATAAGGTGGTGATACCGAAAACTCCGCTTTAACTTTCATTAGAGAACCACCCGCATAACCAACACGTTCATTTTTATCCAATGGTATCTGAATTTGACCATCCATATTCAAATCTATCCAAACCGGATCCTTAATCTCAATAGCCTCGCCAATTTTATCTTTATAAATAGTGATATCATTCTCAAAACTGACCTTATAAATTTTTAAGCTCGGTTCGAGATAACAATCATCCGCTCCCCGTCCGTCTGCCGTCGTGGAAGCTGTCACCATTTCAGGCACAGTAGCCGTCACCGTCGTCATGGGCAGGGCCATAATGCGGCTTATTTCAGCCCTTACTATCATTCCGGCCCTAATCCACATCACAGCATGTACCATGACAATCGCAACGAGGTAAGCCATTATTACTGCGGCTGCTAATATAAGAATTTGTTGAGCCAAAGGCAACTTAGAATATTCGCAAAATAAGGATTCCAGCAGGCCTCCATTCAGTCCGCCTTCAATAAGATAAGCGCCTGCGCCCGTGAGGGGGTCTTGAATAATATAGCCGGTTCCCTTCCAATTGTCGTGAATTATCTCTCGTTGCGGCACAATGACCTGTTGTCCGGCATGAATGGCATTAACGATGTCTGTTATGACTTCCTGATGCACAGCGAGCTGGGGCAAAACTCTTTCAAGGTTTTCTTCAGTGACCAGATAGATGGGAATATTCTGCTCAGTCGCTTCAATGAATAATTGTGTGGCTGAAAGTCCTCGGCCTTGTGTATATTTAAACAGTTGTTCAATCACTGAGCCTTCCAAATAAGAACCTTGTATGCCACTCTGAGACATATAACCAAAAAGTGCTGATTCGGTTTCAGCTACGACGGATTGTAGATTAAGTTTTACGTCTATCTGACGATTTTTATAAATGCCATTACGCGCAATACCGAATGAATAGGAGACTGATAGGGGGGCCGAGAAGAGTCCCACAGATGGCATACGCAATCTATGTACTTGATATGCTTGGGCGGTTAGACGGTCTAGGAAATCATGCTCCGCCCAGAAATGTAAAGCCATTTGGTGTAAGTTTTCGGCGGCACTATTTGGGTTGATGCTATTAAAACGTTTTTGCACCACAGAAAGAGGAATCTCATTGCTGTTCACTCCAAAAACGATTTCATCGCCAGCGGTCACTCTGCCTTTGGCGCTATGGACATGGTGGGGATTTTTGAGGGTAATGGTATAGTATTGAGTTTGCCCCATTCCAATGACAGAACCAGTAGAAAGTACGGCTTCGTTTCGTTTGAGAACGGGTTTGAGGTTTAATAGATAAACTGGTAGTGTGTTTGTGTCTGCCGTTATAAAATGGTTTAAGGTTTGGGCATCTTTTTCGGTGGCTGGTTCATAAGTGACACCGAACCGTTGAGTATTTAAGGCAGGCAAACTGAGTGTATAGTTTAATGAGGGGTCATCCAGATGTTGAGCCGAAGGGCTATTGTAAAATTTCAGCGTGACCGTGTGACGTAAGTGGTCTGGAAGAGTCGTCCAAGTATCAGCTTTTGCTATCAAATCATAAGGTAAAGCGGCTGCTAAGCTAGGACGATTGGCTGGCTTAATTGTTTGCTTATCCAGCATATCTGCTAAAGTGGCGCCAGGATGACGATTGTCAAGGTCGGTTTGCCATTGTGTTTGGTAGTTGTTTAGGGCTGTGCGAATAGTTTGCAGGTCAATATCAGAAACCCAGCCTTCATCTTCATTAATTTGGGCAGTATTGACAATTTGATCGACAAATCCTTCGGCATCAAACGGCACATTGCCTTGAATATCCATCCCGGCACTAAATTCATACTGCTTAAAAGAGGCATCCATCGGTACCCAGCTATCACCCGTTTTATGTCTCGCCCCTCGGCTCGGAAAGAAATCTACCCAGGCTTCTACCCAAATGTGTTCCAATTTCAAAAACTTAATCACGCCACCTTGCGCTAAACCCGCCGTCGGAATGCCGCCTTGACCGAATAATTGCATCGCTGCCTCTGGTGATGTCACTCCGCCTACCCAATTTTTGGCTTGGTTAATGGGAATTCGCACGGTGCCATAAGCATAACGGGCATGTATCCCTGATGCACGGAGCAATGCAATGAGTAAGCTGGCTGTATCAAAGGCATTTCCGCTCTTTGTCTCCAAAGTCATTTGGCTGCCTTGGATTGAGCCATAAGTCGGAATAAACTGAATATTATCATGCACCCAATTATAGATTTTAACGGGATTATGTTCTAATTCTAAAGCCAATGCCTCTATTGGGGGGGTGATTTGTACGTCCTCTGTTGGCTCTAAATCAGTCGAATCGGGGGCTTGCGCCACTTTTAGCATATCCGGCAAAAGAGTTGTGGTTGCCACTTTGACCGGTTTCGCTGGAAAACGCCTTTTCAATTCCTTTTCATCTTCGATAGGTGGACGCACCTCGCCTTTTGGAATATTAAATGGCAATTGGTTTGGATCAAAGGGGGCGTGTTTGCCCTGATTTTGTAATGGCTTGAGATGTTTCAAAGCCTTATCAATATGCCTGCGGCGTTGCTCATTATCTGTTGCTGCATCTATCGCGTCGAGATTGTTTAATAATGTGTCCATTTCGGAGCGATAACGCGCCACCGCTTCAGTATGCCGTTGCATAATTGAACGTTCCGTTACTTCGTTTCTGGGGGCAGATGGCTAATATGCTCGGCTATGGCTTCAAAGTCAGCTTGGACGTGTTCATCCATTGTCAGGATTTGTTGTTTGAGTGTCGGGGTGTTATGGCGTTGTAGCGAATTCTCTTGCCATTGTGATAATGTGCTTTCGACAATTTCCAAGGTTTTGGATAGTTTAGCGAACGTATGGCGCGTGTCCCACGCACATTTTTGATGTAGGAGTTTGTTATTGAGTGATATGTGGAAAAAGGGTGCGTAGGACGCACCCTACCCTCGCTACGAACTTACGAGTTACGCAATATTAGATACACAATAAAAAAATATAAGTGAAATACACAATAATAGCAAGTTTCATATCAAGGCTAATTTGGGTTCTGGCGGCTAAAGGCTTATTTCTATTAATTAAGTTTTTTGTTATTCTTAACCAGTCAAAATAGAGTGCTGCCAAAAGTAAAATACATACAATACCGAACAATGTCACTTTAAAAGAGTAATTACTAATGATGGCATTATTGCCAATTAACTGATAGAAATATTTAACTCCCACTCCTAACAGAAGAATTATTCCAATAACAATCATCATATAGTATGGCAAGGATTGGTTTGACTTTTTGGCTAACAGACCAAACCTGAACCACAGATATCCACAAAATACCACTGTACTTTCAAGCATATATACTCCATGTGCGATACCATGCATATTTAGACGAGGTTCGACATTTAGACAGACGTGACATTACAAACTGGTAAAACAATATGAGTGTTATAATTCCGAAATATATCATTGCTATAAAAGATGAGGAAACCCCAAACGCAACCAGACCAGCCCACATCATATAGGCAACGACTGTTCCTCCTAAAAGGTCTTCAATTGCCAAAAAGGCATTCCAATCAAAATTTAACCCTGCCAGCCTCAGATATAGAGCCGCAAAATAAATAACAACGCCTAACCATAATACCCCAAATAAAACTCCTGCTCCGGCAAGAATTCCGGCAATCCCAATCATGCTTGCCACACCTAAAATAATAAGCAATCCTCCATTACTTCCTCCTGAAATCCGATAAGCCCCAGCCCCAGTTTCCGGATCAGCAATAATATACCCCACACCCGTCCAACCACCAACAGATATATTATCCTGAGAAACCGTAGCCACTTGTCCAACCGCCACTGCCGCACGAATCTCATCCTTCACCTCAATACCAATATTTAACACTGGCAACACCGCATCCACATTCTCGGCAGTCAGAGTATAAATCCGTTGTCCTTCAGCAGAAGCTATAGCGAGAGCCTTCACTGCCGACACCGCCTCACCCGGATGCTCATCATCAGTAAACAATAATTCTGGCATCCGATGTTCCCAAGCAGAACTCATCATCCCCACTTGTTGCCCCACTGTCCGACTTATCTCGGCATCATTATTTTTAGCCCACAACGACTGAGCAACAGCATCCATATCCACCATAATACCACTCATCTTCACCTGTCGCGGCACGCCAAAACTATAAACAGGTATCAGATTCGTAGAAAAAGTCCCAAAAGATGGCTGACGATAAGCCAAGGCTTGTCCCACTCGATTGAGCATTTTCAAATTCATATCATTGGCTGCAAAGTAGCTCAACGCGCCGGCATACAGCATATCACCAATAAGACCATCCTTAGTCAGCCCCTCAAACTGTTGAGCCTCAAGTTGAGACTTAACGCTTTCCATCCGATCTTTCACAGTCTCAAGTTGTTTGGCACTGATCCCTTGTAAATCAATCCCAAAAGCATAAAACTCTCCAGCAATCGGCCTATTAGTCGCCATAGCCCAGCCACCTATCAACCGAGAAATCCCTGTCGTACTACTCAATTCTTGCCCCATCCTAAAGCCACTACTTTCGGCAACAATCTCGCCATCAATTTTAAATTGCGCCTTTAAATTAATCAAATAGCCGGGCAAGGAACTGGGTAAGTCATTTGGATCCAACTCCTCTCCTTCTGGCACTTCGGGCAAATAGCTTTCAATCACTTGGCGATCAGTCTCAGAGGCGGGCTCAAAAGATAATGTCAAACGTTTGCCCGCTAAATCTGGTAAACTCCGTTTCAAACTAAAAACCGGATTTTCCAACATCCTATCCATATCTGAGGCATAAAGATTAAATTGGAATTCTTTACGCAAATTCGATGGGATTTCTTGAAAGAACCCAGCTTTAGCCATCACCGGATAAGGTAAACTCCCCGCTAAATTCGGGCGATTAGATGGAATAATATTTTGTGTGCCCAGCACTTCTCCCACCGTCGCATCTGGATTCGTCTGGTTAATATAGGCGTACAGAAGCGTTTGGTAGTTTTGTAGCGTGGCTTCCATGAAAGTTTGATCAACGCCAGAAACCCATCCATCATCTTCATTAATTTGGGCGGTATTGACAATTTGATCGACAAATCCTTCGGCATCAAACGGCACATTCCCTTGGATATCCATCCCTTCGCTAAATTCATATTGCTTAAATGAGGCATCCATCGGCACCCAACTATCACCTGTTTTATGTCTCGCCCCTCGGCTCGGAAAGAAATCCACCCAGGCTTCTACCCAAATGTGTTCCAATTTCAAGAACTTAATCACGCCACCTTGCGCTAAACCCGCCGTCGGAATGCCGCCTTGACCGAGTAATTGCATCGCGGCTTCTGGTGAAGTGACACCTCCCACCCAATTCATAGCTTGGTTAATGGGAATTCGCACGGTGCCATAAGCATAACGCGCATGTATCCCCGACGCACGGAGTAATGCGATTAGTAAGCTGGCGGTGTCGAAGGCATTACCACTTTTAGTTTCCAAAGTCATTTGGCTCCCTTGGATTGAGCCATAAGTCGGTATGAATTGAATGTTGTCATGCACCCAATTATAGATTTTAACGGGATTATGTTCTAATTCTAAAGCCAATGCCTCTATTGGGGGGGTGATTTGTACGTCCTCTGTTGGCTCCAAATCAGTTGAATCGGGTGCTTGCGCCACTTTCAGCATTTCAGGCAAAAGAGTTGTGCTTGCCACTTTAACCGGTTTCGCTGGAAAACGCCTTTTCAACTCCTTTTCATCTTCGATAGGTGGACGCACTTCCCCTTTTGGAATATTAAATGGCAATTGGTTTGGATCAAATGGCGCGTGCTTGCCCTGATTTTGTAATGGCTTGAGATGTTTCAAAGCCTTATCAATACTCGTGCGGCGTTGTTCATTATCTGTTGCCGCGTCTATCTCATCGAGATTGTTCAATAAAGTGTCCATTTCGGAGCGATAACGCGCCACAGCTTCAATATGTCGTTGCATAATTTCTGGGGGCAGATGGCTGATATGCTCGGCTATGGCTTCAAAGTCAGCTTGGACGTGTTCATCCATTGTCAGGACTTGTTGTTTGAGTGTCGCGGTTTGTGTACTTGTCTTTAAAGTACGGCGTTGCAGCGAATCTGCCGATAAATTCTCTTGCCATTGTGATAATGTCGTTTCGACAATTTCCAAGGTTTTGGACAGTTTAGCAGCTTCTTCACGCGCCGCTTGTGCTTTGCCTTCTTGATATTCTTGATGCAAAACTTGTGCGGCTACCATTGTGGGCTCCAGTATGAGCATGGTAAAGGTGATGAGTATCACGATTGCCGTGAGTCGCATCAGGGGTGAATAGTTTTCTCTCATGAGTTCTCCTAGTAAGTCAAAAAAAATAAAAAAAAAATAAAAAAAAACGTTTTGGACGAGGCTCTTTACCAACGCCATCAAGGGCAACCACAAGGGATTGCCCCTACGAGAAATTACGTCTGTTGTAGGGGCATACCCTATCGGGTTTGCCCTTAATGGCATTGGGCTCTCTACCCCGTCCAACAACACATCTATTTATTGCATCAAAAATATCACTGCCGACACATTCCGTATCGCATGACCAATCATCACCCGTATCATCGGGGCATCGTCTGCATCGCTTTTGAGCAATTCATCCGAGGCTTTGAGCAATTCTTGAAGTGCCTTATCTTCTTTTTCAGCCGATAGCCATTCTACTGCCTTTTCTAGTGAATTAAGGGCTTTGGTATAAGACGGTTCTTCATTATCCAAAATCCAATCTATTGCCGCCAACAAACCAGGAGGTGCTTGGACTTCAATTTCAAGAGCCAGCATTTCATAATCTTCAAAATTCGGATCAATGCCGGTCTGAATCAACACGTCAATTGGCACAATACTCGCTTCCCAAGGCAGGCGCAGCCAAAATTCAAATTGGGCACTTTGTTCCAAGTCAAGTTCAAATAACCAAACCAGGGGCAGTTCAACATTGTCCGGCCCTAAAATGATACTGCCTTCTGGTAAATCGAACAGTGCCTGGCCAGGTGTTGCAATCCCTTGATTGGTCAGCGTCAGATTAATCGGAATCACGCTCCCGATAATGGGCTCGAAGGTTTCAGAATGAACGGCACCCAAGGCAGCGGTCAGTAATGTCGCAAATAAGCTGTCAGGGGAAGTGGCGGTTGCCTGAGCCAGTAAGTCAAAGCTAATATAGACACTTTGACCATGACCATATTCATAATAAGTCGCGGCCACTTCTTCTCCGAATGAGCCCACTAACAATGTGTTTTCATTCAGTATTTCTACACGTATCGGTTTTTCTTCAAATGCCAAGCTGGCATCTAACGCCTCATGTAACGGTGAATCGTGGAGGCTTAGGTTTTGAACGTTGGGTAGTTTGCCTTTGAATTTAATACCTAATGCGTCATTGAGGTGCTGGTGACGATCATCGTGGGCGCCAGCAACCACTATGCCTTCTCCCCGATAAATGGCTTCTCTCAATTCTTTTTGTACTTGTGTCTCCAGTTTTTCTTGTTCAGCAAAAAGGGCATAAACAGTATAGCCACCACTTCTGAGTTCGCTAGTGAAAGCATCGTCATCAGTCACAATGGTATAAGTCCAGCCTTCTAATAAGCTTTCAAGAAAAGCACGTTGTTCCGTGAGACGGGGCGCGGTTTGTGGGCCATGTGGGTCTTCGTCGCCTTCGTCTAGTAGGATGAGTAAGCGTCCACCTTCGGAAAGTGTCAGGCTCGATTCAATTTGAATCGCTTGTTCTTGGACTTGAAAAACGGCATAGCCTAAATTTTCCCATTGACCTTCAATTTCCGTTGAAAGAACACAGGCGTAGTCTCCGCCTTGAAGTGTGGCGGTAGTAATCGTCCGTTCTAAGCTTTGGTTAGTGCCTGCGTCGATATCGAGTGTGACTTCAGTCGTGTTGATTTCTTGCCCATCGGCGAGTGCGATTAGAAGTTGACGGATCGGTTGGGCGGTGAGTTGTGTATTTCCATTGTTTGTAATGGTATCAGTACAGTGTTGGGGTTCTCCTTGATAAAGTGTTGGTGTTTGTGCTACGACGCTGCCATTCAAGCTGAATTTGAGGTTTTCTTGAATTTGATAGGTGGCGGTGTCGCTAACCAAAGGTTTTCTTTGGTTGTCCAATAGCTGGCTTTGTACGGTGTAGGTGCCTTCGCTAGCATTTTGGAATGTATAGTAATTGGTTTTTTGTTGTTGCCCCTGGGGTGCGAGATCGTCTAATGCGAGTTGTTGGGTAAAGACGCTTTGTTGGCTTTCATCATGTATGGTGATTTGTAGTTGGGCGCCAGAAAGGAGTGTGTTGACGCTGAGGTTGCGTATGAGGTTGTCGATCTGAATTTGATCGGTGGTGTGATAGGTGGTTTTGTCTAAAGTGGTGCGTAAATTTAATAGGGTTTCGGCGATGATGTCGAAGCTTTGTGTGGTTTCTGCTATTAAGTCGCCCGCACGAAGAAGCAAGTGTGCTTGGTAGGCACCCGTCAAAGTTTGGGCAGTGTTCCAAGTGGTGTCAAGTGTTATAGTTTCGCCACTGGCTAAGGTGTTTAAGGTGGGCGTGTCTAGGCTTTGTACTGTGTCACCATTGGCTTGTTCAATTTGTAGTTCAAGCTGGAAGTCAGCGGATAGTGCGCCGGTGTTGGTGATGCTGTATTGTATGAGGACGGGTGTGTTGGGGCCATATTCTTGGGCATCTGTGGTGAGGGTGATCTCGCCGTGAAGGGTGGTGGTGCTGAGGGTGGTGGAGACGCTGTTGTTGTTTTCATCACATTCTTCGATGGCTTCAACGATGGCAGAAATCTCTTGATTGAGTTCGGCAAGTGTGATGCCTTCTAGTTGGATGTCTTGATAGGTGCCGGGGGCTATGGGAGGTAGTGTGAGGGTGCCGAGTTGGGTTGCATTGCTATAAAAGCTGAGTGGGATGCTAGCTTGGTTTGTTTGGGCACCGGCGTTGCCTATGCGGACGCTTAGGGTGAGGGGTTGAGCTATGCCGTTGTCTATGAGGCGTAGTTTGCCTATTGTGATATCGGGGGTACCAGTAACAGATTCACCTGGTATGGTGTTGAGGCGATAGGTGTTGTGGACTTCCCAACTGTTTTGTTCTACGCGGGGAACGCTCAGATCGTCATTGATGTTGGTGATGTGGTAGGCGTATTGGTTCCATAAGTTTCGTGTACGAACCCAACTGTTGTTGATGTCTTGGAAGACGCGAATACCATGCGAGCTATTATAGGAGGGAACAACCAGATCAGCATGATTATCGTTATCCACATCTGCTATAACAGAATATTCTTTTGCTGTCACCGAACGATTGTCGATTTCAAATACGACTTCACCGGTTTTTCCTTTAAAAACACGTAGCTTATTTTGATCAAAATAAACTACCTCAACTTCACCATTACCGTCAAAGTCAAAGAAGGTTGAGCCGGTTTGTTCTGAACCATCCACAACGGGATATGACCATTTAATGCTACCGTCTGAATTGATGACATAGTATTTAGATGCAGCTGCCACACCAATATCTAAAATACCATCACCATCAGCATCCGCTATTGTTGGTGCGCCACCAGCACGAGGTGCGACGATAACAGGACCCCAAATAATCTCACCTTGATGGTTAAGCATGTGAACACTGCGCTCTCCCACTAAAATAATTTCTGGAAAAGGGTCTTCATTAAAATTCGCAATAGCGACGGTTCCATCATTGAGTGAAAGATTTTCCCAAAGCAAGTTACCATCGGCATCGTAGGCTGAGGGACCAACAATAATTTCAGGTTTGCCATCAAGATTAATATCAGCAATCACACTCAATTGATAACCAAAGTAACGGCTGCTACCTTTCCATCTTAAACTACCATCGGTATTTAACACGGTTTTATCAATCACAATTTCTGCTTGACCATCACCATCTAAATCGGCAACCGAATAACCACCATAATTTAAGCCAACCGAGTAGTTGGGGTAGGGACTTGTCCATTTCACGGTACCATCATTGTTGACAGCCATTGTGCCTCCACGATAGAGATTAGCAATGATTTCGGGTATTTTGTCACCATCAATATCTGCTATGGCAATTTGGGAAGGGGCATGTACTTGATGGCTGTTTAAACGCCATAATTCTCTTCCGTCTACACCACTGACAGCAATTAATATACCCGGACTACGATCTGGAAAACCATCTCCAATGAAAACAATAGCAGGTTCATCAAGTTGGTTTATCTGTAAGTCGCCATTGGTATCAATTAGCGGTGCTACCATCGGTGTCATTGTAACACTCGCGCCTGCCCATTCCCACTTCAACACCGGCTCAAAAGTCCCAATATCAGGCACTATTTCACAAAGGCTGGTGGTTGTTCCAATATTATTTTCTTCGTCACTCTCCACAACGGTTTGAGTATTATCCAGCCATACATGAATTGGCGCGTCTCTAAAGGGCAATTCTCCAGCTAAGGTGATGTCAACTGTGGCGGTTTCTTCTACGGCGAGAGGATTTTCGAGTGTGGCTTGTCCAAGCGTTAAGTCGGTGGTTTCTTCATATTTGCTATTTAAGTCAATGTCATAAAAGGCAAGTAGGTTGGTATTGCTGAGGGTGTTTTCTGTGCCAATATTTTTGATTTGAGCGGTTATGGTGCCTGAAACTATTAGTGATTGTGGTTCAGTCTGAGTCGCCGTTTTGTCGAGTTGCTCTATTACTAAGTCGGCTAATAAGACAGTGACTTCTTCTGGACGTAAACGTATTTGCCCTATGTCAAGAATTTCGTCGGCTATTAATTGTATGTCTAGGGTATAGGGGGTATATCCTTCAGTGGTGAAGGTGAGTTGAGCACTGAGTTCGTCAACTTCTGTTGTTATTTCAAAGGAGCCATCTGGGGCAGTTGTTAGTTGTTGTGGAGTTTGATCGAATTGGGCTTCTATATTAACGTTAGCCAGTGTTTGGTTGGTGCTGGCATCCATCACTATGCCTTTAATACCAATTGGGGTTTTATATCCTTCAGGTTTTAGTAAGATTTCTCCCAGTGCGAGTTGGCTAAAGGGGAATAGGTTGACTGTGATCGTTTTATCAAGGTATCCAGTTAAGCTCAATGAAAGGATGTTTTCACCTGCCGCTAGGTTGGTTAAGTTGAATTGTCCGGTAGTGTCAGTGGTGGTGGTTTGAGTTCCATTTGTGATGGTGACGGAGGCAAGGGGTAGTTGGGTGGCTTTGTCAATGATTTTGCCGGTGACGCTGGCATTGTCGGGTGGGGTGGTGCCAGTGGGATAGAGTTGGGATGTTAGGGTGATTGTTGTGTTGCTTGGGGTTGTGACTGTACCTGTTAGGCTGTCGTATCCGTCGAGTTCAACGCTAATATTGTGTGTGCCGCTGGCTAAGCCTTCTATGCGGTAACTGCCATTGGTGTCGGTTTGGGTGAGTTGTGTGCCATCTATATATATATTGGCACCGGCTAAAACGCCATTACTATCGCTGACTATGCCTTCTAATATCGCTTGATCAGGTGAGAGGGTGAGTGAGACGATGTGGGTGGTGCCAGCGCTGAGGGTGAGGGTGGTTGAGGCGGTGAGGTAGCCGTCGAATGTGGCTTGTAATATGACATCTCCTGGGGAGAGTTGGGTGATGATGTAGGCACCTTGTTCGTCTGTGTGTATGGTGTCATTGTGTCCGGTGATTTGTATGGCGACGCCGGGGAGTGGTGCTTGGGTGCTGGCATCTGTGATGGTGCCTTGGATGTTTGTGGTTTCGGTAAATAGGCGAATTTGACCTAAGCTGAGGTTTTGTCCTGGTTTGAGTTGGATTTCGCTGGTTAGGTTGGTGCTAATTTGTAGGGTGTAGTTGCCGGCTACGAGACTTAAAAAGTTAAATTCTCCGAGTGAGTTGGTGATTTGGGTGTCGGTGCCGAGTTGTATGGTGATGTTTGTGAGGGGGGAGCCGGTTTGTCCGTCAATAATGGTGCCGGTGATTTGGGCTAAGTCGGGGTTGTGGGTGATTTGAAAGGCGCGTAGGGCGAGGGCGGTGGTGTAAACGTCGTTGTCCCAGCTGCCATTGGTTAGTTGGGCGGTTTGTAGTGCGTCAAGGCTGTTTGAGAGTTGGTCAGGATTTGGGAGCCTGGGTAGGATCAATGCCATCGCCGTTAAGGGCAACCACTAGGGTGTTGCCCCTACGTGATATGCCATTTTTGTAGGGGCAATCCTTTATGGTTGCCCTTAACGGCGATGGCATTGATTGGGGCGTTGAGTGCCCAGGCGGTGTCTATGATGGTGCTGTCGTAGTCGCTGAGATCGCCAATGCCGCCATCGAGATTAAGTCGTGTGATGAGTTGGCTGGTGATAGGCTCAAGTGCTTGTCCAGCGAGGGCGTGGAGTATGAGTGTTTGGGAGAGCCTTTTTGTGCTGGGAAAGTTTTGGGTTTGTAGAGTTTCTGCGGTGGCTGTGAAGGGGGTAGCGATGTCGTTTTCGGTGGTGTAGGCGCCATTGGTTTGGGCGGTTGTGATGAGCCAGTCTATCGCGGGGTTGGCTGCACTGGGTAGTGCTGTGCCTAATGCGAGTAGGCTGGTTAATATGAGGAGAATCCTCTTTGTTTTTGTTGGGTTTGGCATGGTTTGGTTTTGTCTCCTGGTTTTTTTTGTGGGGGTATTTTATGTTGGTTGTTGTGGGAATGCAAGTTTTAATTTCAACTCTATGGCGGTGAGGACTTCGTATCGGGAAATCCGCGCAGCGAAATTCCCGAAACAACGAAAATTCTGATATATATGATATATTCGCTTAGGTGCTCAGCACTCTGGGCTCCGCCTGAAAAAATGGAGCATCCTTATGCCCAGTTGATAGCGCAATATCGATACATCAAATTTTTGGAGTCCAAAGCGGCAGCGTAAGGACAAATACTGATAAAATATAATCATGAGGAATGATCTACAACAAAGCCTAAATCGCAGCCATATCGATCCATCAGCCCTGAGTACTTTTCAAAGGATTTTGTTGACAACTGATGGAACAGTCACCGATATGTTAGAATCCTATTTTTCGGAGCAAATTCCACAGGATATACCTGTTATGCACCTAAAAAAAGGAACTGAGGTTATTGATAGAGAAATTTTACTCAGGGGGCGCATTAGTCGTAAAAATTATATTTATGCCGAATCAATTGTCGTTATCGACAGGCTCGATGAAGATTTTAGAAATGAATTGCTTAAAACCAAAACCCCAATTGGTAAACTTTGGCTTGAACACAGAATCGAGTCATTTAAAGAAATTGTGGACTCAGGAAAAGAGCCAGCACCTGAAAAATTAGCGCATTATTTTCGCATTGAACCAAATATAAATTTGCTATTTCGTACCTATTGTGGTTTTTTTGATGGGTTTGTGTTATCCGTGTAATCAGTAAAATCAGTGATTCAAGGTTTTTTTTTTGGGATTGACGCAACGAAGTTCCGTTACTTCGTATGGGGAGTCAACGGATTAAAATTAATGTGGATACGCTGCTCAAAGATAGTCTCTATATATTTTTAAATCGGTTTTGACTTATCCTTTTTTAAATCTTAATTTATATACGGTGTTTTCCTTGGTTGTTGTGTCGTCGTGGGCTGGTGGGTAACAAAAAGACGTTACCCACCCTACAATTTTTAAATCGGTTTTGATTTATCCTTATAGTACAACGGATTTGGGGAGTCAACGGATGAGCCATTGCGTTTTGATTAAAGCTTGCCCAAATTCGTTGAAAGTCTCTATATAGACTGGCTCGAAAAACAAAACGACACAGTTTGCATTTAAAAAAAACAATGCCGTTGGGAGATATTGTAGGGTACGACACAACGCCATTATGCCAAGGAAAATACCTTTTTAAACTTTTAGAAATGCCATTTTTTGAAAAAATGGCATTTCTTGTTTAATTAGGGACAAGTCTAATATATATGATGCTTAGGTACTCAGCCCTCCGCCTGAAAAAATGGAGCATCCTTATGCCCAGTTGATAGCGCAATATCGATACATCAAATTTTTGGAGTCCAAAGCGGCAGCGTAAGGACAAATACTGATAAAATATAATTATGAGGAATGATCTACAGCAAAGCCTAAATCGCAGCCATATCGATCCATCAGCCCTGAGTACATTTCAAAGGATTTTATTGACAACTGATGGATCAGTCACCGACATGTTAGAATCCTATTTTTCGGAGCAAATTCAGCTTATTAAATTAAGTGAAACCTTAAAATCTATCGCACAGGATATACCTGTTATGCACCTAAAAAAAGGAACTGAGGTTATTGATAGAGAAATTTTACTCAGGGGGCGCATTAGTCGTAAAAATTATATTTATGCCGAATCAATTGTCGTTATTGAGAGACTCGATGAAGATTTTAGAAATGAATTGCTTAAAACCAAAACCCCAATTGGTAAACTTTGGCTTGAACACAGAATCGAGTCATTTAAAGAAATTGTGGACTCAGGAAAAGAGCCAGCGCCTGAAAAATTAGCGCATTATTTTCGCATTGAGCCAAATATAAATCTGCTATTTCGTACCTATTGTGTATTTACCAATCGTCAGGCGACTATGATGATTACAGAAAAATTTCCGGAAAGCTTTTTTCTAAGTGCTTTTTAACTACTCAGCTACCCTCGTTCCCACGCTCTGCGTGGGAATGCATACTGGGACGCTCCGCGTCCCGCACCGCAGAGCGGTGCTAACATACACTCCCACGCAGAGCGTGGGAGCGAGAGGCTGAGTAGTTACAGTGCTTTTTAATCTAAGGAGATAAAATCATTTGGCAATCCATCAATACACTTATCAAGCTTGTGATATTGAGGGCAACCTTAAAAATGGACAACTGAGCGCCGAAAGCGAGCAGGAAGTTGTTATCACATTACAAAATCAGCAACTGATACCACTCAAAGTGGAGCAACAAGCTGAAAGTAGCCAATTATTCCAACCGTCCATTAAAAATCGTGATGTGATTGATTTTACCAATGGACTGTGTACCTTAATTGAGGCGCATGTACCTTTAGATCGCGCTTTGGGACTACTTGAAGGCATCACTGAAAAACAAATTGTACAACAATTAGTTGAAGATTTGCGCCGCGACGTGAAAGAGGGCAAAAGTTTAGCTGATGCCCTACGGACACGCCCCGATATTTTTTCACACATGTATGTTAATATGGTACATGCGGGCGAAGAAGGCGGCATTTTAGATCAATTATTACCGAAGTTAGCCGATTTTCTAACAGCCGCCGAAGAGGCTAAACGTACTATTCTATCTTCAATGATTTATCCTATCATCCTCGGCGTTGTCGGCTTTTTAAGTGTGCTATTATTAATGGTGTTTGTTGTGCCATCCTTTGCTACATTATTTGAGGATATGGGCTCAAATATTCCACCTTCTGCCGCTTTTTTATTAGGTTTAAGCGATTGGCTGAGGAGTTACGGCTGGACTTTAGTCGGTGTGCCTTTTGTGCTGTGGTATGGTTGGAGAGAATTGGACGCCACAGCAGAGCGACGTTTACAACGCGATGAGTTCATGCTATCGACGCCCCTGTTTGGACAATTAATTTTGCGATCAGAAACGTCGCGTTTTTGTCGAACCTTGGGCGCCTTACTGGGGGCGGGCATCCCTTTATTAAAAGGCCTGAATATTGCAAAAGGCGTTATGGAAAACCAAAGTCTTGTCAATAGTCTTGTTAAAATTGAAGAGGCTGTGCGCGGTGGAACAAGTTTAGGAAAAGCCTTAGTTAATGATGGAAAATTTCCGGTGCTATTAGCACAATTAATGATAGTGGGAGAAGAAGCTGGGCGCACAGCACCTATTTTAAATCAACTCGCCGAAACCTTTGATGGCTATGTCAAAGAACAAACATCACGGCTAGTGGCTTTTTTAGAGCCCATGTTGATTTTAGTTTTAGGCGTGGTAGTCGGTGCGATAGTCATTACTATGTTATCGGCTATTTTCAGTATAAATGACATGAATTTCTGATAACTTATCTATGTTTTTATTAAAACAAATAATTGTGGTGTTATTAGGCAGCAGTATGCTAGTGGCTTGTAATACACCCCCTAAACGCAAAAAACCCCCAATCAGTGCCCAACAATTAGCCAAGCGTGAATTACAAAAACTGCGCCCGACGGTTAAACAAGCCCCCGTTGAGCCGGCAATTGCTGCGCCGCCACCACCTGCTCAAGTTAACCCCTTAAAAAAGGTCAATAAAACTGGGCGGTTGCCAACGGTAACGACAGTGACAGATCGGGCACTGGATATGGGTCATTTGTCCAATAATGACCCGATTGAATTAGATTTTGAACAAGTGCCATTACGGCAAATCATTGACATCATTGCTGATGCTTTAAATCTTTCTGTGGTGATCGATCCCACGATTAATAGTAAAGTGACTATACGCACAGCATCGGATAAACCTTTAACAAAAAAGGATTTATGGCCTTTATTACAAATGCTGTTAAATGATGCGGGTGTCAGCATGGAAAAAAGAAGGGGGGTTTATTATCTAAAAAAAGTTGACCGAAAATTGCCAGGCACTATCGGGATAACGCCTCAAACTTTAACCAGTAGTACATCACCAGAAGTCCTACAAATTACGCCGCTACGCTATATCACCGCCCAAGCCGCTCAAACGGTGATTAATCCGTTGATACAGCCGAAAGGGCGTATTATTACTTTGCCAACGCTCAATATAATTGGCATTATCACAACACCACAATACTTAAAACGTGTCAATAAATTGCTTCACATCATTGATGCGGATCCTTTTTTGCATCGTGGTATGCGTTTATTTAGATTGATCAATTCCAAAGCAACGGAGGTACAAGCCGAGTTAGATAAGATACTCAAAGCCATCTACAACAAGACGCCGCCGACTTACCAAGTGATTGCCTTAGAGCGTATCAATGCGATTTTAGTGGTGACACCGCCCAATAGTGGTTTTAATGAAGTCGCAACTTGGGTTGAGATTCTTGATGAGAGAAGTGATGAAAGCGGCGAGCAGGTGTTTATTTATAAAGTCAAAAATCTGGAAGCCTCTAAATTGGCATCAACCTTGTCAAGTGTTTTTAAACTCGACAAAGCCGCTGAAGAGAAACAAAAACGCCAGAAAACACAACAAAAGGCTTTTCCAACGGCTAAAAATAAAAAAGATAAAAAACCACCGTCATCCCCGACACCGAACGGGAGCAAAACGGTTTCAGCCGATTTAAAAGTCACTATTGTCGCGGATGAGAGTACCAACAGTTTATTGGTACGTGCCAGTGCGCGTGATTATCGGCAATTATTAGAAACCATTTATACACTTGATCAAGTGCCTAAAGAAGTGATGATCAATGTGGTGCTTGCCGAAGTGAAACTGACGGAGGCTAGTCAATTTGGTATTGATTGGCAAGCCCTTTTGAGGGGAACTCACGGTAGCATCGGCTCGAATTTTAGTGTGCCTGATGCTAACTTTGCGGCTTCTTCAACTTCTTCAAGCGATACTAATAATAACACAGCTTCGCTTGCCGGTTTTACCGGCTTGACACTCAATTATCTCTCAGGTGGTTTAAATGCGGTGTTAAATATGGTGGCCTCAAATAATGAGGTGAGTATTTTGTCGCGCCCCTCTCTTTTGGTACGCAATAACGAAGAAGCTTCAATTAATATCGGTTCTAGTGAACCCTTTCTGAGTGGAGTCAATACCTCTTCAACAAATAATCAAATATTGTCTAACGATGTACAATATAAAGATACAGGTATCACGGTCAAGGTGACACCCCGCATCAATGACGATGGGATTATTAACCTGAAAATATTTCAAGAATTGTCACAACTTGGAGAACCGAAAACAACGCAACAGCTACAATCGTTTATTACTCGTAAAATAGAAACGTCCGTTGTGGTACGTGATGGTAGCACGATAATCATAGGGGGTTTAATTGAAACGATTGAACGCGACGATCAACAAGGTATACCACTACTTAAAGATATACCATTCATCGGCAGAATGCTGTTTTCGTCAACTGACAAAAAACGAGATCGCACAGAACTGGCACTTATCATCGTCCCCCAAATTGTCAACCCCGAGGCGGATAATCGACCATTGGTGATCCAGTTCAAAAAACGCTTAAAGTTGGTAACACAATTATTAAATGAACAACAAGTTTTGGTAGGTGAGTGGGGAGAGCTACCCAGTCACTGATTCAAAAAACACTCGCATCACTTTAAAAAGTATGATTTAATTACTTTGGAGTCCAAAATTTATTTTGGACTTTTAGATTTTATTTTATTTTAAATGGTTTAGCTTCGCTTACTTCGTTGCGGGAAATCCGCGGAGCTCCATTCCCGAAACAACAATTTGGAGTCCAAAATTTATTTTGGACTTTTAGATTTTATTTTATTTTAAATGGTTTAGCTTCGCTTACTTCGTTGCGGGAAATCCGCGGAGCTCCATTCCCGAAACAACAATTTGGAGTCCAAAATTTATTTTGGACTTTTAGATTTTATTTTATTTTAAATGGTTTCGGGAAATCCGCGGAGCTCCATTCCCGAAACAACAATTTGGAGTCCAAAATTTATTTTGGACTTTTAGATTTTATTTTATTTTAAATGGTTTAGCTTCGCTTACTTCGTTGTTTGGAGTCCAAAATTTATTTTGGACTTTTAGATTTTATTTTATTTTAAATGGTTTAGCTTCGCTTACTTCGTTGCGGGAAATCCGCGGAGCTCCATTCCCGAAACAACAATTTGGAGTCCAAAATTTATTTTGGACTTTTAGATTTTATTTTATTTTAAATGGTTTAGCTTCGCTTACTTCGTTGCGGGAAATCCGCGGAGCTCCATTCCCGAAACAACAATTTGGAGTCCAAAATTTATTTTGGACGAAAAATCCTATTTCTTAAAGAAATAGGATTTTTATATTTTTTATATTTTTTATATTTTATTTTTTTATTCAAATAGAGGAGTTTCTATGAAAGGCTATTTGCTAATAGCAACTGTCACCCTATTGGGCGCTTCTTGCACCCATAGACCGATACCCGTCGCCACGTCTTATGCAACGACGACGCAACAAAAAATGCAGGCTGCACACCATTGGAATGTTTTAGCTTATGATGTTGCTAAACGACTGAAAAAGAGTGTCGATTTGACATTTTCCAAGGCCGCCGATAAACCGCCTTTAGTGATTAAGATCACTGATGAGCAAAAGAAAAAACCTTTTGGTAAAGCCTTTTCCAATCTACTCACCACAAAATTGGTACAACAAGGCATGCTTGTTTTAAGCGACGATACTGAATACGCTGGCGATCATCTCGTTATTGGTTATGACATGCAGGTCCTTTACCATAAAGATCGCCGTAAAACTTATTCGCCACCTGGACTACTGACGGCTTTAACAGGTGGCGTGTTTTTTGTGAAACAAGCGATAGACAATTGGCAACACCCAGGAGTGGTTGCCATTCCTTTTGCCATTGCCGGAGACATCAAATCCGCCATAAGGTACAAATACCCAGGAGAAACCAATACAGAAGTCCTGATCACCACCTTAGTCACAAAGAATCAACAATACATTTTTGGTGATTCTCGCATTTACTATATCAATGATGGCGATTCTGATCACTACGAAAACCTAAGCAAAACTTATCAGGTAGTTAATAAATGATGAAAAAAACCTTGACCTTATTCTATGCCAGCTTGCTCACTGTAGCGATAGCTGGGTGTGCTTCTCTTGTTAAAGATTATAATTTAGTCAGTAGTAGCTATAGTGCTGCTGATAAACTCCTAAAAGCCGCTAACAAAAGTGGGATTGATACGAAACAGGCTATTTTGGTGACCAGTTTTGTCAATATTGACAATGTACAACAATCTTCCACCTTTGGTCGGATGACTGCCGAACAAATCGGCTCTCGCCTAGTCCAACGAGGTTACAAGGTGATTGAAATGAAGATGCGTGGCACAGTCTTCGTTCAAGAAAAGACGGGAGAGTTACTGTTATCGAGAAAATTACGCCAAATCAGTCTCCAACATGATGCGTATGCTGTTGTCGTGGGGACTTATGGCTCAAGCAAAGGAACCGTCTATGTCACCGCAAAATTAGTCCGTGCGGCAGACAATGTGATTTTGAGTTCTTATGATTACAGATTACCGATGGGACCAGATACTAAAAAGATGTTACAGAAAAGGGGCTAATTATTTTTCAACTTTCAAAGAAATCCTATTTTTTTAAAAAATAGGATTTCTATAGACTCGATGTTCAAGTTTTTTTTTTGACTTGACATCTCCAAAGTTGTTGGAGTCCAAAGCTATGTAGGGTGGATTAAGCACCAGCGTATCCACCAACTTAGGTAACTCCCAAAAAATAAAATACCAAGGGCAACCACAAGGGATTGCCCCTACATGCCATCTGAATATTGTAGGGGCAATCCTTTATGGTTGCCCGCGCAACATCGTTATGGGACGCCCAACCCACCAAATAGTTGAAACGAAGATCCGGGCGTAAATTTATAACAATGGTGGGTTTCGCTCCGCTCTACCCACCCTACAAAAAAAAACTCAGGAGTCCAAAATTTATTTTGGACGAGGTGCCCAAGATAAATCTTGGACTCCTTAAAAAATTGACTTGCTCTACAATCCTTCAGCCTGACTCAGGAGATTATCTATTTCGATTTCCGCCTCAATCGCGTAAATCTCCTTTTGCATCTCTTCAAGCGTATTATCCATATTGCCACCAAGATCATCAACATCGCCTTCAATGTTGCTGTACTCTTGAATAGTACGCATAGCATCAAGCATGTCTCGCTTAGCTTCTAAAGCGGCTACTTTTATTTTTACTAAGTCAAGATTGTCAATCAGCTTTTTGAGCATTTTTTCCAACTTGCTTTCTGCCGTCTGAACTTGTTGGAGAAAAGTTTCCATCTCTTGAATCGTGTTTGTCAACAGTTCGATTTTCGCCTCAGAGGCACCCTTCTGTTCGTAAGAGGCAAGCGACGTTTTTCTCGTCTCTAGTTTCTGTTCAAACGATTTGCGTGATACTTTCACCTTGATAAGGTTGTCTCTGACTTTACCTATCTTATTTTCGTACTTCTGGATGGCAATATCACCTTTTCCAATGAAACCTTGAATCTGATTGGTGATGCGTTTTTTGACGACATCAATAGCCGCCACTCCTTCCTCTCCACATCCAAGGGGGATTAACAGGATGAAGATCAAGGGTAAAAATTTGAGCTTATTCATACAATTCTCTCTCTATGGTTGTTTTCGTGATTTCAGCATTCGCTAAGACGGTATTCGCCTCTTTTAAAAGCGCTTGTGAGATAAAGGCTAAATTTCTTTTTGCCCTGTATTTCATCAATTTTATATGCTACATAAGCAGCCTCCACTTTATCATAGATATTGTTCAAGGTAAACTTTAAATTCTTGCGAAGTTCATGCCACTGTTTGAGTGACTTATCAATCATCTCGCGTTGGTTTGGAAAAAGTCCTTTTAATTCGTAAAGTTGTTGTATTTTTGTATCAGCCAGCGTAATTTCTTTTCTCATTCTAGTCATGCTTTGGTAGAGATCAGGATTCATCTCTATTATGAAGGCGTTGACTTTGTTTTGGACATCAACCTGTTTTTCTGTCTCGTTACATCCAAAAGGGTTTAATGTTATTATTAATATTAATAAAATAACCCTATTCATCAAGTTGTGCCTCTATAGTAGATTTTGTTGAGTCTGCATTAGCCAAGACGGCATTCGCTTGATTTAAGAGTGTTTGTGAGATAAGGGTGAATTTTTTTCTCCCCTGTATTTCATCAATTTTGTAGGCAACGTATGCTTGTTCAACTCGCTGCTCAATATCATTGGAGACTTGGCTTAGTTGATTTTTCAAAGTTTGCCACTGATTAATTTTTTGTTCAATCATTTGAGCTTGGTTTGGAAAGGCTTTTTTTAGGTCCTGTAATTGTTGAATTTTTTGAGTACTCAGTGCCATTTCTTCAGCAATTTCAGTCATTTTTTGACTTAATTCAGGATGGATGTCTTGTATGAAAGAGTTTACTACCTGTTGTGGTGGTATTGTTTGATTTTCCTTTTGCCATTGATGGATGCCCCCACCAATAATTAATATAATATAGGTGGCAACAATGAGCCCGCCCATAACGGTAATTATAGTCCATATTTTCTGCCGACGTGTGAGTATAATGGCGAGCACAATGATTAAAAAAATTATTCCTAGACGTATCCACATAAAAATCTCCTGGACGTCCAAGATAAATCTTGGACTCCTATTATTTAATTGATTCTTAGTCCTAAATTGTATTTGCCTTCTGAAAATCCGGAAAAATGATGGTCTATTTCTGGATGATTAATGGGTTTTTGACTTTTATCGTCTGTTAGGTTGCGTTGCGCTACATAAGTTTGTTGGGCGGAATTATGCACTAAGACGTGATACCAAGGTTGATCTTTGGGTGGTTGGCTGTTTGCCATCTTTTGGTACCACTGTTCTGTGAGCATAAAATGGGGATCAACATCAATGATCACGCCCCGGTAGTTAAACTTTTTGTGATAAATAAGTTGTCCTATGTTAAATAATATGTCATTTTCCATGCTTTTTTCTCATAATTTTAAGTCAATAAATATTAGGGCTGCCGTAATAATAACAAGGCAGCCACGTAATTCTACGCGGAGCGTCGGGGCAGTTTTTTTATTTTAAGGAGTCCAAGATTTATCTTGGACGTCTCTTCCAAAGCTAAAGCTTTGGACTCCAACAACAATGTCAAGTCAAAAAAACTTAAACATCGAGTAATAGCTTTGTTCAAGATTTTTTAAATCGCTCTAAAAATCCTATTTCTTTAAGAAATAGGATTTTTTTTATCTTATTAAACACCATACAACACAAAAGCGGCCCAATAAGCCGGATGACTATAGCGTCCACCCTTTTGGATAAATTCGCGCTTGGTTGCTGTCAATGCTTGAACTGCGCCTACGCCGGTTTTGAGTTTTGAAAAAAATTCAGTGATAAACTGAGTCCTTATTTCATCCGAGATCGTCCATAAGGTGAGTATAGTATTTTTATTGCCAGCGACATAAAACGCATAAGGCAAACTCATCACGTCGCTGATACCTAAGTCTGAGCCAGTTAACATGATCAAGTCACTCTTTAAATTATAAGCAGGCCATTCGTCCAGGGTGACATAACCATCAATCCCTTCTGGATTGTTGACTTGTCCCAACACGATGCTTGATAAGGCAGGCACGTTCAGGTAGCTGTCTGTGGAGAATAGCAAATAACGGTATTTTGCGAGTATGCCTTGTTTATTGAGGTTTTGTAGTTTAGCCTCGGTGGCATCAGCTTGTTTGTAGATCTCTGGCGCATTAAAGAGCTTTTCTAATTCTTCAAAGGTTTTTTCAGTGCCGGGTAGATTTTTCCAGTTGATATCAAGTTGCCAAAAGGCTCGTTTATAACGTTGTGGATCATGGCTGTTCTGTACAAGGTTGCGGGCAATTTCAAAGTCAACTGTGCTAGGATTTCCTTGGTAGCTGGAATTTTTATAAATCGGTGCCCCCATCGCCAATAAGCTGTCTCGCTTGTAAGCCGGACGATGTTGTTGTAATAGTGCTAACATGGAGAGGGATTGCACGTAGGATATTTGATATTGGGTAATCAGGGGTTCTTCAAGGCGTAAGGTTTCAAATGGAATCAAGTTTAAAGGACCATAAGGTGAAATAATCCAGTGAGGAAATTCTTTGATCTTGTCGAAAAGTGGCCCTAATAAACGCTTTCCTAGTTCACGGCTGAGCCTATCATCCAGTTGGTGATGGTAGGTTTTCAAGTCTTTTTCGAGTGAGGAAAATTCTCCTAAGTCGTGTGCCGTGAGCACGCCGTTGCCGAGGGTGAAGGCTAAGACTTTATTTTTATAAACGAGATAACTGATAAATACCGCATTTGCGGGCAAATATTGAATACCCTCTTTGGCACTGACAATTTCCATTTTGCTGATTTGCTGATATTTGGGATATTTTGCTTTTAAAGCATCCTCGAACTGGGCTAGTTGTTTGACCAATTGTTCTTTTTCTGTCTCTAAACGGCTTTTTTCTGCTAGGCGAGTTTTTAGACGACGGTTCAAAGAAATAATCTGTGCTTTATAATATTGCAATTGTTGTTGCGTCGTGGCAGTGAATCCAGTGGTGGTGCTGAAGGTTTCGAGTAGGCGACGGGTTTTGATGATTTCGGCCAGATCAAAGGCTGATAGGGGGTAATATTGTATATATAAGTTTGAAAGCAGTAAATAACCCTCTATCCATTCTTTAAACAAGCTTTGGCGGTTTTTTGTGAATAAGTCGCCACTTCGTAACGTTTCCACCGTTTTCACTAATTTTTCAAGATGTTGAATGGCTTGCTCAATATTGCCTTGTTTGAAGTCTGCGTAGGCTAACTGATTTAAACGGGTGAGGGTGTCAGGGTGCTTTTCTCCTAACGCTTCTTGAGAAAGTGAATAGCTTTTTTCAAACAAGGCTAAGGCTTCAGATAAGTTGCCTATGTCTTGGTAAGTCAAAGCTAAGTTGTTGAGATAGGTGAGCGTTAAATAGTGTTTTTCTCCTAAGCTTTCTTTAGAAAGTTCATAGCCGGTTTTAAATAATGACAAGCTCTGAGATAAGTCATCTGATTGTTGGTAAATCAAAGCTAAATCATTTAGGCGTGTGAGGGTGTCAAGGTGCTTTTCTCCTAAGACTTGTTTAGAAAGATGATAGGTAGTTTCAAATAAAGATAAGGCTTTGCTTGTGTGGTTTAGCCGTTTGTGAATATCAGCCAAATGATTTAAGCGTTTGAGCGTATGAGGGTGCTTTTCTCCTAAGATTTCTTTAGATAGATGATAGCTTTTTTCAGCTAAAGGCAAGGCTTCTGATAAGCGCCCTAATGCTTTATAAATTAAGCTTAAATTATTAAGGGTGTTGAGCGTGTGAGGTTGGTTTTCTCCAAAAACTTCTTTAGAAAGATGATAACTTTTTTCATACAAAGACAAGGCTTCAGTTAAGCGACCGACGTCTTTGTAACTGGAGGCAAAATTATCCAATATCGTGAGGTTTAAATAGTGCTTTTCTCCTAAAACTTGTTTAGAAACACGATAGGCGGTTTCAAACAAAGGCAAAGCCTCAGATAAGCGGCCTAATTCTTGGTAAATAATCGCCAAATTATTCATGCGATTGAGGGTGGATGGATTTTGTTCTCCTAACTGATCTTTAGAAACATGATAGGCGGTTTCAAACAAGGGCTGGGCTTCAGATAAGCGACCGAGGTAGCGATAAATAACGGCTAAATTATTTAAGCGACTGAGGGTGTTGGGATGTTTTTCTCCTAATACTTCTTTGGAAAGAGAATAGCCTTTTTCAAAAAAAGGTAAGGCTTTTGAATAGTACCCTAAGTTTTGGTAAATAAAGCCTAAATAATTCATGATCGAGAGAGTGACTGGGTCCTTTTCTCCGAGTATTTCAGTTGTTATCTTTAAGGCTTTTTGAGACAGGGGTAGGGCTTCTTGAAATCGCCCTTTTTGAACATGTTCGACAACTTGGCTGATATAAGTGTCAGCTAATTTGAGTTGCTCATCTTGAGATAATTCTTGGGTGGCTGGAGCATCGGTGTCAACGCTTTCTTGTTGCTCAAGATTGGATGGGGTGCTTTCTAATGTCCTTTCTGGGATAAGGAAATCGCCATAATTGTTGTCAGCACTTTCTAATGTCCCTTCTGGGATAACATAGTCGCCACTCTCATCGCTTTGGATCGTTTCTTCTGAATTATCAACGATTTCTGTATTTTCTTGTGGACTAGGCTGGAAAATGTTTTTGAGGTTGTTTGGAAAATTGGCGCATGAGCTGATTAAAGCCCAGGCAATGAGGTAGAGAAATAATTTTTGTATTTTCATCAGATTTAATTTAATTAGTTGAGCCTTATCCAAGATAAATCTTGGACTCCTTTCGTATCATGAAATTATTTTAACAGACTGTTGAACATCGAGTAAAATCATCAAAAAAAATAAAAGCAAAAATGCCATTAAGTTAAGAGATATTGTAGGGTGGTTTTCGCTCACTTATACACAAATTTATTGAAAATAAATGTATTTTTTATAAATGTGGGAACGAGGGTAACGAGGGTAGGTTTGATGGACAAAATTATAAAGCATTTAAAAAATCAATACCGTCGCCAAATCAAAGCACTGACAATAAATAATTTATTTTAAAGAATTTATTATTTTTATTGACTATAAATATAATTAATATCATAATTTTCAAAATTGGTAGGCGTCCAAAATTTATTTTGGACGAGCCTAAATTATGGCATAATGCACCGCTTTCATTCACTGAGGATACAACATGGATTTTTTGATTCAAAACGCTTGGGCACAAGCAGAACAAGCACCCGACGCGGGTATTATTAATCTCGTGATGTTGGTTGTTTTATTTGTCGTGTTTTATTTTTTGCTGATACGCCCCCAAACTAAGCGAGCCAAAGAGCATAAAAAGATGGTAGAGTCGTTGGCAAAAGGGGATGAAATCGTTACCAATGGCGGTTTGTTGGGTAAAATCGTTAGCCTTGGTGATAACTTTGTCGTGCTTGAGGTGGACTCAAATACGCAACTCAAAGTGCAACGCCAAGCCATCGCCACTGTCATGCCTAAAGGTACGATGAAAAATACGCTGTAAATAGGGACGTCCAAACTAAAGTTTGGACTCCATCTTTTAACTGAGAGGATATATGAATCATTACCCACTTTGGAAATATTTACTGATCGCTGCTGTGATCTTTATTTGTGGCTTGTATGCACTACCCAATATATTTGGGGAGGATCCAGCGGTGCAAATTTCTCCCGCTTATGCACGGGATATGAAAATTGATCAGGCGCTGCAAGAGACTGCCGAGGCTGAACTCAAAAATGCCAATATCAGTTTTATCCGTGTCGATAGGACACCAAGGCAATTGTTATTCCGTTTTAAAGATACTAATACGCAATTGAAAGCGTCTACTGTACTGAAAGAGGCACTGCCCAAATATGTGGTGGCACAAAATTTGGCCTCCACAACCCCTGATTGGTTGAGGGCGTTGGGCGCACAAGCGATGTATTTAGGCTTAGATTTGCGCGGCGGGGTGCATTTTTTAATGCAAGTCGATATGGAAACGGCGATTCGTCAGGATGAGGAGACATATATCGGTGAAATGCGTACCCTGTTTCGTGAGAATAAATTGCGTTATAAGGGTATTAGTCGTGATGTTAGTGGTGACGGTGGCATTTTGGTGAGTGTCGCCGATATTGAAAAACGCGATCAAGCGAAAAAGCTCATTGAAATAGAGTATGATGATTTGGTCATCACTGAGATTAATGAGGGAGATGAGTATCGCTTGCATCTCGCTTTCACTGAAAAGGCGTTGATAGAAAATCGCCAAAAAGCTTTAGAGCAGAATATTACCACTTTGCGTAATCGCGTTAATGAGTTGGGCGTGTCGGAGCCAGTCATCCAACGACAGGGGGATGAGCGTATTGTTGTACAGTTGCCCGGTGTACAAGATACGGCGCGTGCTAAGGAGATTTTGGGCGCAACCGCAACTTTAGAATTTCGCTTGGTGGCTGATGACGATGAGAAATTGGGGGCACGTTCTTATAAACGGCGTGATGGTTCGCCTGTGATGTTGAAACGCCGTGTTATCGCCACGGGTGATCAAATCGTTGATGCCGCTGCGACAATTGATCAACGCAGTGGGCGCCCTGCAACGGTGGTGCGTTTGGATAATAAGGGCGCAAAACGTATGCTGATGATCACTCGGAAAAATGTCGGTAAGCCGATGGCCGTTGTCTTTATGGAGTACCATATAAAGACTAAAGAGGTAGATGGTAAACCTGTCACAACTCGTAGTAAATCTGAGGAAGTCATTAATGTGGCAACCATTCAGGAGGAATTTGGTAAAAATTTCCAAGTGACGGGTTTAACGTCTAGTGAAGCGAATAATCTTGCTTTGTTATTGCGGGCGGGGGCACTTAAAGCGCCGATGGAAATCATCGAAGAGCGCACTATCGGTCCAAGCTTGGGTCAAGAAAATATTAATTTAGGCGTATTGTCCATCATGCTTGGTTTTCTAGCTGTGATGTTGTTTATGTGGATGCGCTATAAAACGTTTGGCATGGTAGCGAATTTGGCTTTGTTGATGAATGTTGTGATTTTGGTGGCTTTGCTGTCCTTGTTGCAAGCGACGCTGACTTTGCCGGGTATGGCGGGTATTGTGTTGACTTTAGGTATGGCAGTTGATGCTAACGTTTTGATTTTTGAGAAAATTCGTGAAGAAATCGCCAATGGTAATAGTCCACAGAATAGTATCCATGTTGGCTATGAAAAGGCTTTTGTCACGATATTTGATGCAAATATCACGACTTTAATTGCGGCGCTGATGTTATTTGGTTTTGGAACAGGACCGATTAAAGGTTTTGCCATCACTTTGTCTTTGGGGATTATCACTTCCATGTTTACTGCTATTATGCTCAGTCGTGGTGTGATTAATTTTTTATATGGTGGTAAAAAACTGGATAAATTATCAGTATAAACACGTCCAAGATAAATCTTGGACTCCTATTTTTCGTTGTATCGGGAATTTCGCTCCGCGGAGCGGATTTCCCGATACTCTCGACAGTAAACACGTCCAAGATAAATCTTGGACTCCTATTTTTTTTCGTTGTTTCGGGAATGGAGCGGATTTCCCGAAACCCTCGAACCTATTTTTGGAATTTATTAAAAATGCTTTTAACTCGATTTGATTATAAGTTTGATTTTATGGGTAAACGCCACATAGCTCTGCTATTGTCTGGCATACTGATGGCCGTTTCTTTAGGCTCTTTGTTCGTTCAAGGTTTGGTTTTTGGGATTGATTTCACGGGGGGGACCTTGGTTGAGGTGGGTTATAGCCAGCCAGCAGATATTGAAGATATCCGAAAAACTTTGCATGAAAATGGTTTTCCTGATGCTGTGGTACAACATTTTGGCAGCAGTAAGGAGGTTTTGATTCGTTTAGGTGTGCATGAAGAGTCAAAAGAGGAGCCTTTAAGCAGTAAAATTTTGCGCCTATTGCAACAAGGTGGTGAAAAAGTCGATATGCGTCGTGTCGAATATGTGGGACCACAAATCGGCAAGGAATTGGTTGAAAAGGGGGGGCTGGCTGTCATCTATACTTTGATTGGTATCTTGATTTACGTCGGTTTTCGCTTTGAATATCGCTTTGCAATCGGTGCGGTAGCGGCATTAGTACACGATACGGTCATCGTCGTGGGTTTCTTTTCGCTGTTTAGGTTGGAATTTGATTTAACCGTGTTAGCTGCGTTGTTGGCGGTGATTGGTTATTCTCTGAATGATACTATCGTTGTATTTGATCGTATTCGGGAAAATTTTGTCAAATTGCGAAAACAAGCGTCGATCAATGTGATGAATATTTCTATCAATCAAATGCTGGGGCGTACTGTGATGACGTCGGTGACGACTGCTTTGGTGTTGATTATTCTATTTATTTTTGGTGGCGAATTGATTCACGGCTTTTCGACCGCTTTGCTCTTGGGTGTCATTATCGGTACCTATTCTTCGATTTATATCGCGAGTGCCAGCGCACTGGGTTTGGGTGTGAGTAAGGTGGACTTGATGCCGGTAGAAAAGGAAGGCGAGGAGAAAAATACTGAAGGTTTTAAATGGTAATGTATTATACCTAGTACCTTGTCAATCTTATTTTGTAGGGTGCGTCCTACGCACCTTCCAAAGCTTGGTGCGTGGGACGCACCCTACATTATCCGTCAATCTTATTTTGTAGGGTGCGTCCTACGCACCTTCCAAAGCTTGGTGCGTGGGACGCACCCTACATTACCCGTCAATTTAAGCTTGACAGCGTACTAGTACTAACCTGAACAAGGAGAAATCATGGAAACTTTTAAATTCGGCCATGCACAGGCAACAAAGTGGGAGGATGCCGCACAAGCCTGTTTAAATCAAATGGGTGATTTAACAAGCAGTTCTGCTAATATTGGATTTTTATACACAACTGACTTGTTAGCCGATGATGTGCCCGATATTCTTGATTATTTTAAACAACAAACCAATGTACCTCATTGGGTGGGCACGGTTGGCATAAGTATTTGTAGTCTTGCCAAAGAATATTTTAATGTCCCCGCCATAGCGGTCATGTTGGGAGAATTTTCAGAAGAATCCTTTTCTGTTTTTAGCACTATCAACAAAAATTTTGAGGAATTTTCCCGTACTCATCAATCATGGTGTGATAATAAACAAGCTATGTTTGGTATTGTCCACGGCGATCCGCGTCATCAGCAGATAGCCAAGCTCGTCTATCAAATGAGTGAACGCTTAGGTGATGGATTTTTGGTTGGGGGATTGACAAGTTCGCGTCATCAACATTTGCAAATTGCTGATACGCTTGTTGAGGGTGGATTATCGGGCGTACTCTTTTCCAGTGCCGTTGCAGTTACAACTCGCTTGAGTCAAGGATGTTTACCATTAGGTCCACGTCATCAAATCACTGAATCTAGTAAGAATATCATTGTCCGTATTGATGAGCGTCCGGCGCTTGATGTTTTTAAAGAAGATATTGGAACAGAATTAGCAAATGATCTCGATCAAGTGGCAGGCTTAATTTTTCCGGCTTTACCGATTATTGGTTCAGATACGGGCGACTATTTGGTTAGAAACTTAATTGGCATCGATCCTAAACACAAAATGTTGGCGATAAGTGATGTGGTCAATTCGGGTATGCCTATTATGTTTACTCGCCGCGAAAAAGAAACGGCTCATCAAGATTTAGTGAAAATGCTTAATATCCTCAAGAAACGCTTAAAAGGTAAACAACCTAAAGGGGGCGTGTACTATTCTTGTATGGGGCGCGGACAAAATCTATTTGGTAAAAATTCTGAAGAAGTTAAAACTATTCAACAGGTTTTAGGTGATTTTCCGTTGGTTGGCTTTTTTGCCAATGGTGAAATCTATTATCAACGATTATATGGATTGACGGGGATTTTAACTTTATTTTTGTAATACAAATATTTTCCTAGTTTCTGGAAATCCGCGTAGCTCCATTCCCGAAACAAAACATAAAACATAACTTTGTCCTAGTTTCGGGAAATCCGCGTAGCTCCATTCCCGAAACAAAACATAACTTTGTCCTAGTTTCGGGAAATCCGCGTAGCTCCATTCCCGATACGAAGTCAGCGCCGCTAAACAAAACATAAAAAATGTATGGAGTCCAAAGCTTTAGCTTTGGATGCCTTTATGAAGCACCCAGTTCGGGCAGAGGGATCGTTTTGATAATTTGTTTATCAGCCCCTGTTTCAGGTTCGTTTTCCATAATGGTTTCTGCTTGTTCTGCTTGTTCGATGGATTTGAGAATGCTTGGCAGCGCGAAATATCCCCCCACCGCCAATAATAAAATCAACACCAACCAATAACGCTTTTTTTTCCGTCGAGGTCTATAGTTGCCAATCTTTGAATCGAACCTCATAGTTTTCTCTCCTTTAAAACATATTAACCCCTACCCCTGCCAAAAAGACTGCAAACAATTTTTTCAGGCTGTTGGCAGGCAGAGTATGCGCTAATTTTGCACCTAATGGTGCAAAGAGTAAAGTCGCAGGCGTAATCGCAATGAATGCTGGCCAATAAATATAACCACTCATCCACGGACCACTGATATGCCAGCCAGTGACAATAAATCCAATCATCCCCGAAACTGCAATGGGAAAACCACAAGCCGCAGACGTTGCTACCGCATTGCGGATGGGTATATTACACCAAACTAAAAATGGGACGGTGAGTGAGCCACCACCAATCCCCACTAGTGCAGACATTTTGCCTATCACTGTACCTGTGATGCTTAAACCTAATTTGCCTGGCAATTGACGATGTGAAGCTGGGGGGGGTAACAAAGCCAGTTGTGCCGAAACCAGTAAAATGAATATTGCAAAAAATTTTCGCAAAATTTCAGTCGGCAAGGCATTGGCAATAATAGCACCTACAAAAGCACCAACGATGATGCCGGGGCTGAGTTGCCAAACAATTGACCATAGCACTGCCCGATGATGGGCGATGATAGATGAAATTGATGTTATCACTATTGTAGCGAGACTTGTGCCTATTGCAATATGCATAAGGGCTGGAAGCTGGTTATGAAAAATCCACACTAAGCTTGGTACAATAATAATGCCACCGCCAACACCTAACAAGCCGGCTAATGTCCCGGCAATAACGCCTACTAATAATAAACTTAATATTTCTACCATTATATCTGAAAACCCCGTTTTTTGGGTTCACCTAAATCTCCAAGGAATGTCTTTATTTACATTATAATTGAGACTGGTATGGAAATTGGATATATAGTTAGAAAAGTTTATTAGTAGCTGTAGTTTAAATTGAGAAAAATTATGGAGCAATTAATTAAACAAACACTTGATACCCTAGCCCGCTTAGCAAATAGTCAATTAGTCGCCCTATTTAGGGTATTGGAGAATCAGAATTGTGGGGTTGTTGGCGTGTTTAAGCAAGGGCAAGTTATCTTGCATAGCAATGAAAGAAAAATTAAATTTAAGGATACTCCTTTTGCAAAAATTATTTCTACGAGGCAAACACAAACCTATCCATGTCTAATCGTTAAAAAGTGGTCATTACCTTTTCCCACCTATAAAAAGACTAACAGCGGTTTTGAATGTTTATGTTTACCACTATTGGGCGGCGAAAGCAAACCGGTGGTTGGCGTTGTCGTGATGGCTCAAAAAAACTGCATAGCTTCTGAACGTTTGCAAATGTTGAAAATGTTGGCCCCCTTGATGGCAAGCATCTTAGAAGATGTTTCTACGGAAAAGGAACAAATCATTGAATCAGTCACCCAGGATACTCTCACTAATTTGTACACGCGGCCTTATTTTGATATACGTTTACAAGAAGAAATGACGAGAATCCATCGACATGGCGGTATATTATCAATATTATTGATAGAAATAGACCATTTCAACCAAATTAATTCAAGCGGCGGCTATCAAGAAGGTAATAGAGTGTTACAAGAATTTGCTAGAATTTTAAACACCTCGATACGCCAAGAAATAGACATTCCTTGTCGCTATGATGATAAAACGTTTATCGTTATGTTGCCAAATACAAATATAGATGGTGCATATCTTTTAGCAGAGCGGATTCGGGGACGCTGTGATCGATATGCTTTTTCGACGCGACTTGGTATTCCGCTCAAACTCACTGTCAGTATCGGTGTTGCACAGAATGTCAACGTTTCTCACAATGAATTTGATGAGAGTCTCGCGCCGGGGATGGGCATTTCTAAAGAAGAATTGATACAGCATGCAGAGGTGATGTTAGAGGCTGCCAAAGAAGGCGGTCATAATCAAGTGATGGCATGGTGGTAAGTACCGAACCATGCTAATTAGCCGCATTTTTACCATTCTCTTTCCCATTTTTGCCATTGTGGCAGTGGGCTATCTGTATGCGCGTTTACGCCCGATAGATATAAGTGCTGTCAACCGTCTTAATATGGCAATATTCACACCTGCCTTGTTATTCAGTGTCTTATGCGATAAGTCTTTTATGTTTGTGAATACGGGTAATATGGGTATTCCGGTGGCGTTATTTGCATTTGGAGATATTGGCTTGCCAGTGGCTATGTTGTTTTTAATGATTACTGCCATTTTGGGGGCTACCTTGGGAATCTATATAGTGAGCCAACGTGCCTCAGTGTTAGAATTGTTGAAAGAGCCACTGATTCAAGCGGCTATTGCAGGCGTGAGTCTGACAAAAGTATCGCTGCCAGCATTATGGTTAAAACCGATTGAAATGTTAGGAAATTGTGGCGTGCGGCTGAGTTTTATGGGTTGAGACGTCCTTGGTTGACACCGATACAGGCGGGCGGATTGCTGATATTTGCAATGTTGCCCCTGCCGTTGTCAATTATGTGATTGCAGAAGAATATCAACAGGAGCCCCATAAAGTCGCGGCTATCGTTATGTTGGGTAATGTGATGAGTTTTATCAGTTTGCCTATTGCTTTGGTATTTGCTTTGCCGTCATGATAAAATCTACAAATTAGCGGTTCGCCATGAGGGAGAGTCATTATTACAGAGTATTCAGCAATTGCGCGATTCTTTAGGGCAAAAATATGATAGTACAGAAATTATTAGGCGGGGGCGTGATCAAGCATGGAAAATTGGGTATTAGACACGAGCATCGTGGTTAAATGGTTTCTGCAAGAGAATGGTCCAAGATAAATCTTGGACTCCTTTAAACTGTCTTAGCTTGGCTTAATCTAACCATTCTATTAAATAATACAACATATAACCTTCCGAAGACTTTGAAGGGCCACAAATCAAAGCAGGGTAAAGATTTTTATTGGGGTTAGCGGCGGTTTTAGCCTCTTGTTCTCCGTCCATTTTAAAGACGCAATTTTCTGGAAAACGATGACGGCTACGCTGGCGATTGGGGGTATAAACCAGTGCATAAATTGATTCAATTTTATTACTTTGAATTATTTGCTGAATAGTTGGCATTTTAAAAATTCCATAAGATTTGAATCACATAGAGTGTATATGATTATAACTCAAACACGCTGGATGAAAGTCCTACTCTTGATATTATTAATACCAATTGTTTTGGCGAACTGACTTGGAAAAGAGCCAAGCAAAGTGCCGCCAATCTAGCGCATGGACAATGTGGACTTCAGGATGGCTCCAAACCAGGTATGTGGCGTTTGCCGACAATAGACGAATTGGAGCAGCACTTTCCAACGCGGCTGGCACCGCTCATTGGAAAGAAGGTGATGCGTTCTCGCACGTACAGATGAAACGCTACTGGTCGTCCTCTCCAATCACAAGCCGCCCTGGTGCTATATGGAGCCTGAACATGCGTGGCAGACTTGACTTTTAAAGCATCATCCCCAAAGAATATAACTGTACCTCAGTACAGGACATTTTTTTTCTTGTCACAAACAATCAATGATTTAAATAAATTATCCGGTACTGAGCTGACTGACATCAATGCCATTAAGTTAAGCAGAAATACGTTTTTTTTGTAGGGTGGGTAGAGCTTCGCTGCACCCACCAAATCGTTGAAATTTATAACAATGGTGGGTTTCGCTCTCGCTCTACCCACCCTACAAAAAAACCTTAATTTAATGGCATTGACTCTGATGAAGGAGGTGGGTTTTCAGCGCAACCTACGGCGATTTTCAGGAAACCTATCACCAAAGTGAACCTGACTTTTTTGTCCACGTTGCTGAAAAGAAATACAAAGAAGAAAATGGAGATGATCACTAAATGACTTCAGAAATTAAATGAATCTACCCGCGTACTGGATATCGGTGCCGGCTATCTGGCAAAAACATCGGGTTGTCACGTTGATTGCCTGAATCTGAGCGAAATTCAAAATCAACGTAATCGCCAGTTAAACGAAAAACTGGGACTCGCCGACAAGCTTCGTGTGATAGACGGGAACTTTGAAGCGATTCCGTCAGAAGCGCAGCAATATAGATAGTATTCAATGGGTTCTATTGGTTTTTATACTCAAAGTGCTGAAAATTTGGGCTTTGAAAAGATTCAAGTCATTGAAATGACTGAGCAGAAGTCAAAGTTCGCAACGATGATATTTTGAAGGTTTGTTCTCAAGACTATATTGATCGTATGAAAGTGGGGCTGAATCACTGGATTGAGTCGGGTAAAAAAGGCTATCTGGCTTGCAATGCCATTAAGTTAAGCTAAAAAACCATACATGTAGGGTGGCTATTGCTCCGCGTATCCACCTGATTAATATATAAGTTTTGGTGGATACTCTACAGGCTTAATCCACCCTACATAGTCTTAACTTAATGGCATTGTATCTGGCTTGGGGTATTCTGCATTTTCGTAAAAACAGATGATCGTGTATTTTGGAGTCCAAAGCTAAAGCTTTGGACTCCAAACAAAAATACATTAGACTTGTCCCTTTTTAATTGTAATCATGGCCTGTAGGGTGGATACGCGGAGCGATATCCACCCGACTTATGCACCTTTAAGTTATTTAGGGACAAGTCTATTAACGCTAAAGGCTATTTGTTCGTGAAAAAAAGTTTTTTATTTTTTTTATTGAGTTTAATTCTACTTTCTGGCTGTCACGATCCCCAACCAGATAGTTTACGCTTTGGGCTATCAAGGGCACCAATCAGTTTAGATCCACGTTTTGCGACGGATGCGACTTCAACGCGGATTAATCGCTTGTTGTACCATGCCTTGGTTGACTTTGATGACAGTTTGCGCCCGATACCTGATTTAGCAACTTGGGAACAATTGAGTCCAACACAATATCGCTTTCACTTGGGCGACAATGGGCGAGTTTTTCACAACGGCGCACGATTAACAGCGCACGATGTTAAAGCGACTTATGATTTTATCTTAGACGTTAAGAATGCCTCACCTCATCGTGGTTCTTTGAGTCTTATCAAAGAAATTAATGTGCAAGATGCTGATACCATTGATTTTGTGCTGGAAAAACAAGACGTTTTGTTCCCTGGACGCTTAGTGGTTGGCATCGTCTCTGCCGCTCTTATCGACAGTCAACACCCGTTTAATAAAAAACCGGTGGGCAGTGATGGATTTGAATTGGTCAAATGGGCAGAATCCACTCATTTATTTTTGCGGCGGCGCAGTGATGGACAAGTCATTGAATTTTTAGAAGTCAAAGATCCCGTCGTCAGAGCACTAAAACTGGTGCGTGGTGAAGTGGACATTTTACAAAGTGATTTGTCGCCAGAATTAGTCACTTGGTTGACAAAGCGCCCAGAAATCAAGGTGAGTAAAGGACAAGGTACGAATTTTACTTATTTAGGTTTTAATATGGAAAATCCTGTGACGGGACAATTTGCGGTGCGAGAAGCGATTGCTTATGCGATCAATCGTGAAGAAATTATTCACTATTTGCTAGGTGATGCCGCTCGCACGGCGAGTAGTTTTTTATTACCGCCTACCCATTGGGCGGGGCATCCTGGTTTGCCGGCTTATGCTTATAGTCCTAAAAAAGCCCGCGCTTTGTTGGCGCAAGCAGGATTTTCTCAAAGCAATCCCTTAAAATTGTCCTATAAAACGTCTAACAATCCCTTTCGTATTCGCATTGCTACTGTGATTCAGCAACAATTAGCAGAAGTCGGTATTGAGATGGATTTACGCACTTATGATTGGGGTACCTTTTACGGTGACATCAAAAAGGGACATTTTCAATTGTACAGCCTCTCATGGGTGGGCATTAAAATGCCCGATATTTTCCGCTATGTGTTTCATAGTAGCGCAGTACCGCCTAATGGTGCCAATCGGGGGCGGTTGAAGGATCCCAAAATAGATGCTTTGATTGAGCAAGCTGAGGCGGCGACGACTTTAGATGCGGGGGCAGCAGGCTACCGTGAATTACAAGTCGCGCTATTTAATGAATTACCATACGTTCCCTTGTGGTATGAAGATCATGTGTTAGCAAGCCGTCAACGAGTCAGCGGCTATACTTTGGCGCCGGATGGTAATTATGATGGTTTAAAGACGGTTGTTTTTAACAAATGAAGGGGGGCTGTTCAATTCCATTAGTGCCTCCCACATTTGAAGATAGGCGATTAAAAATTCAAACATCATGCGCCAAACAATTTCCATGGAGATGAAAAAGAAAAGGAACAGGATAAAAAAGCTTATCCGAATTTTGAGCGGGATGTATTCTTTTGACAATTGTTTGCTTTTGTCATAAATTTTAGAGGCTGCCCAAAATTTGCGTTTTATCCACAGCATGAAGAGCCAGCCCATAATTGGAAGTCCGATAGCCCCTAAGTAATAACAAATTAGCAGAATGTAGGGGCTGATAAAAATTCGGAAATTCAGAAAATCGATAAGTGTTTGCAAGAGATTATACCTGGGTTGAGCTATTATCGTGGTATAGTTGTCCAGAAAATTTGTTTCGGGAATTTCGCTGCGCGGATTTCCCGCAACGAAGATCGCTACGCTAAACAACGAAGAGATTATACCTGGGTGGTAGGAGAAGTCCAAGATAAATCTTGGACTCCTATTTCTAGAAATTAGCTCTATTTTTCGATTGATTAATTAATTGCAATAAATAAGGACCTATTTGGTTTATAGGCAAAATTTCATCAACTTGAGTGGCGGCAATAGCCGCTTGAGGCATCGCATCTGCTTCCGCTGTTGTAGGTGCTTGTACAATCACATATCCGCCCATTTTTTTAATTTTTGTTACGCCTTGGCTACCATCGTTATTAGCACCGGTTAAAATAATCCCAATGAGCTTGTTTCTATAAGCATAAATAGCCGTCTCAAATAACACATCCACCGAGGGACGCGCAAACTTAACCGGCTCTTCACAAGTGAGCGAAAAAGTTCGGTCTTCTTCTACCAGCAAATGATAGTTGGGTGGTGCAACATAGACGATTCCAGCAACAATGCTTTCTTTTTCATCTGCCTGTTTAACCTTTAATTGACATTTAGTATCTAAAATATGTGCTAAATAGCTATCAGAATGGGGATGTAAATGTTGCACTATGATAATGGGCAGCGGAAATTCGCTTGGCAGTGCCCCTAAAACGCTAGTTAGTGCTTTCAACCCCCCAGCCGAGGCGCCGATGACAATAGCTTCAAACATAATTAAACTAATGAACCTAATACTCTGTCAATTTGTTTTTTTTGGAGTACAAAGCGGCAGCGTAGTACTGTCTGACAAAGCTAAAGCTTTGTACTCCAACACTAATAACTTATGTGACAGCGTACTAATTTGTTGCCGCTCCTAAACGACGATAAATTTTTTCATTTTTGACAACATCTTCAAAAGCATCAGAAGATTCTGAAAAGCGGATACTCTCTTTGGAGCCGATACAGAGAAAACCATCAGTGCAAAGACTATCAAAAAACAATTTAAAAACGCGATTTTGCAATTCACGGTTAAAGTAAATTAGCACATTTCGGCACATAATCAAATTCATTTCTCCAAACACCCCATCTGTGGCCAGATTATGATCAGAAAATAAAATATTTTTTTTCAATGATTTGTCCATGATAACCTGTTTATCATCCGCCACATAATAATCCGAAAAGGATTCTAATCCGCCCGCCTTTTGGTAGTTTGCCGTGTATTGCTTTAGCCGGCTAATATCGAAAATGCCATTTTTAGCCTTTTTTAAAGCCAATTCATTCATATCTGTGGCATAAATCTGAGTGCGATCATATAAGCCTTCTTCTTTTAAGATAATAGCCATAGAATACACTTCTTCGCCTGTGGAACAGCCCGCGTGCCAGATTTTAAGAAATGGATATTTTTTGAGTTCTGGCACAACCTTTTTTTTCAGTGCCAAATAAAAACTTGGATCACGAAACATTTCTGTGACATTGATGGACATATCCAACAATAATCTTTCAAAAAACGAGACCTCATAAAGTAATTTATGTTGCATCGCGGAAATGTTTGAAAACTTTTCTTTGATGAGCCTATGTAGAATTCGTCGTTTTATTGAGGCTTTGGCATAATTTCTAAAGTCATAACCATATTTGAGGTAAATGGCTTGCAACAGCAATTGCAATTCGATATTTTGAGTCTCTAGCTCATCCATCTTAATTTTCGCTCTGATAAAAATACGTCCAAGATAAATCTTGGACTCCAAATTAGCATATAATATCTCATCAATATAAGGAATATTTAACAATAGTTAACTGATAACTGACAAAGGATTAAAATGATCCCACTAGAAAAAATCATTGTTCTCAGTCAAGTCGCCTTGTTTTCAATGCTGAAAACTGAGGAACTCAATACAATCTCGACGATTGCTATTGAGACAAGCTATGAAGATGGAGATACTTTATTTTCTAAGGATGAAATGGTTGAGAAATTATTTATAGTCGTGTCTGGTGAAGTCATGATCTTTAAAGCGGATCAAGAAAAACCGATGGCAACCGTGAAAGAAAATGATTTTGTGGGCGAATTGTCGTTGTTCAATACCAGCCCCCATATCACCTCCGCTCGCTGCTCTGGAAAATGCCGCTTTTTGATTATTAAACATAAAGATATGGAACGCTTAATCGACGAGTATCCGGCTATTGCCGTTGGTTTTATCAAAGTGTTGATAAGCCGTATGCGTGATATGATTGAAAGCCAAAACTAAATAATTCATCAGACAATAGGAGTCCAAGATTTATCTTGGACGTTATTATGATAGCACGTTTTCTTCGTAATTTGTTGTCCATCAAACCCAGTGAGCAGCAAGAAGTCTTTTACTTGTTTATGACTTTGCTGGTATTTTCCATCGGTGCCAGCTTTGCGCGTAGTATTAGCATGACATTGCTGGTTGAAAATTTGGGCGGTGAAAAGTTGCCTTTGATGTTCATCTTCATAGATTTATCTGTGATGATAGGCTCTATAGCCTATGCCCGTTATACCAAGAAATTCAATGGGATTCATATTTTAGGTTTTTTCCTAGTCTCGACGGCCCTCTTTTCAGTTATTGCACAACTTTTGTGTACTTTAACGACATATTGGTGGTCTGCTCAAAACTGGGTGTATGGATTTTTCTTTGTTGGTTTTTTCTTTTTTTACATTTTAATTTCGATACACACAGGCAGCGTTGTAGCCTCTTATTTCACAGCGGTAGAAGCCAGGCGCGTCACACCTATTATCAATACTGGTATTCCGATTGGCGGTGCCTTGGGTGGGGGGATATTAATTGTCCTATTAAATGTTTTTCATTTTCATCCGCAACAATTAATTTTGGTATTAGCCTTGGCTTGTCTTGGTGCATTTTGGCTTGCGCGTATCATCAATGCACGTTTCAAGCCCATACGTGCTAGCAATGATGCCCAGTCAAAGGATCAGGCGCAGAAAAATCCACTACACGATTTGATAGTCGCTTTTAAAAACATTATCAGTTCTAAATTGATGATCTATATGTCTTTGGGCTTAATGTTGTTTGTGATTGGTAGCAAATTGTTGGAATATCACTATCAAACGATTATTTATTTTCAGGTTTTTCCTGATCCCACTCGACGCGCCACATTTTTTGCCACCTATGAAGTTTTTGCCAATCTGGCTTGGCTGTTTATCCAATTATTTTTTACTTCACGTATTTTGGTGAAATGGAGTGTTGGTGCCAGTAATGTGCTTTATCCGGTGCTATCGGCGATTGCTGCTTTAGCATTGTTTATCTATTTTTATGGCCAAGGTTTATTAGCAAATAGTGTTATCGTGATGTTGAGCTTGGGGATTTTTACTCAATTTATTAATCAAGAAATGCGCGGCGCTTTGCGTACGCCTGCCAATAATTTGTTATTCAATGCGATCTCCCCCAATCAGTGGGGAAATAATAAGGCTTTTCTCAATGGCATTGTATTTCCGCTGGCAACGCTCATTGCCGGAACGTTTTTAATGACGATAACGGGGGCAGAATCCTTAATAGTACAAATTGACTGGGGTTTTTCAGTAGAACAGCTCTATTATTTGTTGCCCTTGATTGCGCTGATAGTATCAATCTTAGGGATTTTCATCGCATTGCCGCAATGGTCACAATATGAAAAGGACATGCAAAAGAGACTTGAGGATGAATTTGTCAAAAAAATCCTGGGTCATCAGGTAAATGTTAAAGGGGGTATTAAAGAAATAAGGCGGGTGATACGTGAAAAATTAAACAGTAGCAATACTTATGATGTTATAGCGGCTTTGGATATGATCCGTATCCTGAAATTTGATCTTTTTTTCAATCAAGTCGGCAATTTGCTAATCAATAAAAAAACTCAATATTTTAAAGTTAAAAAGCATTGTCTTCAAACATTAGCTGCGCTGTCACGCTCTAATTCCAATTTGAAGAATTCCCATTTGAACTATTTATTAGAGGCACTCAGGATAGAACAAGATGCTCCTCAAGTTTTGTCCTTAATTATAAAAGATCTGACTAAATTTAAATCAGTCAACTTCAATCATTTGATAGAAAAACTCTTGACACATCCGCTGCCTTCGGTGTGTGTTGAAGCTTGCTTGTATTTGCATCAAAATCCAAAATATATGCATAAACAATTGATTGAAAAGAAAATTATAGCCAGTTTTGACAAGGCAGAATTGTCGCAGAACATGCCACTTTATTTATATGCCTTGGGTGAGTTACGTTTGTCGCATTATAGTGATACGGTTTTGCCTTTTCTTGAGAGTGACAATCCTGAGGTGCGCTTGGCGGCATTGACAGCATTTATTCGTTTGCATGAAGCTGAACTTGAGAGTCAAAAAGCTCGCCTGCTCAAAGTGCTGGAGTCGCCGGATAATGAAATGAAAATTCTGGCTTTGCGAGCCTTGAAAAATTGTAAGCCTTTGAAATATTGGGCACCTGTTATTCAATTGCTGGGGACCAGAGATCGTCGCTTGATAAAAGAAAGCCAGGAATTATTGCAACTCAATATGGGGGTGTGCAAATCTGCACTGATTGATGCCCTGTCTTCTGATAAGATTTCAGTACAACAACGCTTTGAAATTATGTTGCTGATTTATCATTTTCTCAGTAATAAACAACAACAAGATTTGCAGAAAGGGGCAGATGAAACTTTAAGAAAATTTGTTCAAGTGAATGGTTTGTTAAAATTCTACGAATCGCTTGGATATGACAGTAAAGCGGCTCATATTCTAATCAAAATATTGCAAGAAATGGCTGAATACCATTTAGATCATATCCTGATTGTTATCACTTTTGCGGCTAAGGAGGATAGAGATTTTTTTCAGAAGGTGAGTAATGGTCTAAAATCCAGCAATCGGGCTAATCAAGGCAATGCTTTAGAGGTGCTCTCAAATCTGGGAAAAAAATCTTTGGTTAATCGGCTGCTTAAATTTTTTGATGAACGTTTTGTCACGCTTCAATCGGTCCGTCGCATTTATTTTGCTTTATATGGTAAGCCTGTGAAAATGGATAAAAATCATTACAAAGCACAATTACAGGCATTGAATAATGATATGCTCAATGCTTGTTTGCTTTATATTAGAGAAAACATCTGAAAAAACAAATGGTTCTGACTGGATTGCAAATCCAGTCCGGCACCGAAAAAGCACTGATTTCCCACCGTTTTAATTTTGATGATGTGTCGGATTTATCAGAAAGGGGAGAAATTATGAAATACACAATATTCATTACACAAGAAAACCAAGGAAAATTTCACGCAATGGCGCAAAATCTGCCAAATTGCCATGCTTATGCCCAGACACGACATGAGGCACTGAAAGCGATTCGTGAAACAATTACTCAAGTCGTTAATCGGATTGAAATGATTCAACTGGATATACCCACCCAGCCCAAAGTGGGTCAACTTTTAGATGAAACCCCTTGGCAATGGTTTGGTGCTTTTAAGGAGGATCCAACTTGGGGGGCATTATTTGATGAGATTGAACTCAAACGAAATAGTCAGGTAGGCTAAATTATGTGGCTCTGGGACTCTAACATACTAAGACATTTTGGAGAAAAGCACCCGATTCTTTTTCTCTATTTAGAACAAATAGCTTGGTCAGATATCGCGCTTCCGTCCGTGGTTGTGGCAGAAGCATTGCGTGGGCGTTGCGAATTTGCCATCAAAGCGTCCCCTGAACAAGCACCATTAGCACATCAAAGGCTCTTGCAAACACAACAACTTTTGTCACAGTTTAATGTGATAGTATTTGATGAAAAATGTGCTGAAGCTCTAGCAAAACTCAGACAAAAGCATAAAGCACATAAACAATATGCTGATATGATGATAGCAGCTATGGCATTAGCCGGTAATCACATTGTTGTCACCCGTAATGTAAAACATTTCGAGCGATTGCTCCCGAAAAATCAGATTGCTAATTGGATTGACGACAAGCCGCAGTAGTTGAAATTAGGCTTTTTTTAGCTGGACGGGGAAATTCTCTACGAGATCCCCGTCCGTAACGTTTGAAAACAAGTCTAATCTTTCGATTGTTGAGGATGATTCTCATGTTGACGACGATGGTCATCTATCAACTCTTTAACCATATAGGGCTGAGGTAATCCTTTAATAGCAATTTCAGCATCAGCAGTCGCAGCACTTGAAATTTCTATCATGCCAGTATCCAAAAGCCGTTGTATAAAACGCTGGCTTATTTCCACACTCCGAATGTCTGATAAAAATACTTCACGTATATTTTTGGAAAGGATACCGGTTCTAAATCTAACCCGCTCATTGGTGACTGTCAGTCTCGTATTGATGACACGCAGCCACCAAATTGCCAAAAAAACAAAGCCCATACCACCAAGAATGAGCAACATAACAGAGGCCCACTTGTTTTCTTCGGGAGAAGAAATCCATCCAAGCCCCAATGTAATATCAATCAAGTCAATAGCACCGACTAGCATAGCAACAAAATACAAAGTGAAAATAAAGGGTTTGTTGCGAAACATCGAGGGCGTTGAGTCGTATAGCTCTTTTTCTGTATTCACGTTTTTTTTTATCCTTTGGGAAAATTTTGTGCGCTGTATTCTATCAAATTTCTGATAGGAGTCCAAGATTTATCTTGGACAAGTTATGACTTTTTTTTTCCTTTTGTCATCTAACATGCGCTTATCAGCCTCCTTTATTAATTCATCTGCTGTAGAGAGACCCTTCGCATTGGGATATTCAGAAAACCCGAAACTAAAATCAATGGGTAGGCCACAAATGGTTTCCTTATTTAAACTTTCCCTAATCCTTTCAATCAGTTTCTCAGAATCAGCCACTTTTGCTTTTGGAAAGATGATCAAAAATTCATCACCTCCCATACGAAAGAGATAATCAGAGACCCTGATGTCTCCCTTAAGAGAATTTACCACGGTTTTAATTAACCTATCACCCTCATCATGAGCATAAGTATCATTAATGCGTTTCAAATTATCTATATCGATATAACAGACAACCAAACTGGATTGCTCCCTTTTAACCATCTCAATTTGTTTGGGTAAAATATCATAAGCAAATCTGCGATTACCGATACCAGTTAATGGATCCATTCTCGACATTTCTTCTAATCTTTCCAGTGCATTTTTTAATTTTAGGTGGACGTTTATCCTAGCAAGCACTTCTTCTTTTAAAAACGGTTTGACTATATAATCAACACCGCCAACCTCAAAGGCTTTTACTTTGTGTAGAATATCAGATAAAGCGGTAATAAATATAACTGGAATATTCTGAATGGTCTCCCACTCCTTTAATTGCTGGCAGACCGATATTCCGTCCATCTTGGGCATCATCATATCAAGCAAAATGAGATCAGGTGGGTTCGATTGTATTAAATCCAGTGCTTTGGCACCCGTTAGGGCGGTAACCGTTTTGTAGCCATTCGCCGTCAGGAGATGAGCCAACAGTTCAAGATCCGGCGGCGAGTCGTCCACTATTAATATTTGTAATGCTTTGTAATTGTTTATCATGTTATAAACTCCTCCAATATTTCTCCTAATGTCGAAACAGTTCACTCGTTTGGTTAGCTGTCACGGTGATGCTGTACTGAAATATTCTATTACTTATAAAGTCACTCAGTTATAGGAATACTGATAAATGCTCATTTACATCCGATAAATGGTCAGGGCTAACCGAAAATGATAAATAAATTAAACCTATTACGCTATAACGAATTGTTATGGTTGATACTCATCGCAATCACCAGCCTTTTTTTGATAACGTTGGCTATGAATCATAGCGAAGCCGAAGATTCCGTGAGGTATATTTACGAGGTGACTAAGGTGCCCTCAACTTTGAGCCTTTACAATCCCAATCATATTTTGTTCAACAGTTTCAATCGCGTTGTTTATGATTTGTGGTTATTTTTAGGCTACCAAGGTAATGCATCACTACCCATGCAGATTAATAATGTCATTGCTGGTATTGTGACATTGTTTCTCGTCTATCTCATTGCAAGGCGACTAGAAATGACGGTCTATTTTTCTTTGCTCTGCATGGGTATGGTTAGCATGTCTTATGGTTTTTGGAGATACAGCGTTGAGGCGGAAACTTATATTTTCCCATTGCCATTTATTTTATTATCAGCCCATCGCTTAATGATTATTGCTGAGAGTCGCTTTGAATATCGCCATTTTTTTTTATTAGGGCTCTTTATGGCAATGGCTACTTTGTTTCACCAGCAACATGTCTTGCTTATTTTTATTGCACCGTTTGCTATCTGTTGCCATCCCACAGGCAGACGGCTCAAGAGTCTCATTCTATTTTTTGGCGTATCAGGAGCAATAATTGCCGCCGTCTATTTTCCGGTGGCCATTTTTCTGGCTGAGCAATCTGAATTTGGGGAAATCATTAAATGGTCTCAGGGAAAAGCGGTAGATGGTTTGTGGACTCCTTGGGCTTGGACTAATCCTTTCAAGTCGATATTTGGTTTATTACGAAGTATCTGGGGTACTCTTTTTTTATTTGGCTTTCCATGGTTTGAGGTTTTAATGGCAAAACTTTTTCCTCTCAAGCCCTTAATGGAAGAACGATTGGTCGCTCAAAGCCTTTCTAGCTGGCAACTTTGGCTATGCCTTATTATGGTTGCTATCAGTTCCTTATGTGCGGTGATCTTGAGCGTTTTAGCGCGTATTGAGTTAAATCCAAGGGCGACTGGATTTTTGAGTTTTGCGGTGCCGATGCTCTGTGTTTATGCCATTTTTAATACGCTATGGGAGCCCTTAAATATAGAATTTTGGATTGCGCTATTACCTTTTATTTATTTAATGCTGATGTTATTTGTAAGAGTCACTCGGTTTGCGACAATCCTGAGTTCAATATTTGTGGTGGCACTTTTTATTGGAAATCTGCTGGGGAGTATTTTGCCACAAACTGATCGAAATACCGATTATTGTTACATCAGTAATGAATATTTCATCCGCCATGCTCAAGCGAATGATTATATAATAACGGGAAGTGGTTATATGTGTAGTAATTATCTGTACCTATATACAGATGCGACGCTTTTTGATGTGACCCAAATTGAGGGTATCAGGCACGATTATTCAGTTATAAATTGGATTAATCGTATTTTAAATCACCAGCCCGGCAGAGTTTTAATTTCATCAACGGTTTTTGATCCGCCAAATATGAGTGAGAGGCGTTCTTACGAAAAAGTGATTGAGGCATTGAAACCGCTGCGGAAGTCTCAAGTGTATGCGGATGATTTTCAGATTGTTTGGGAGCTTGTCCAAGATAAATCTTGGACTCCTATTTTCTGAAAGTTATCACTGACTTGGACTTAATTCGCGTTTCAAAGGAAATCCTAATGGAAATTTACCGCTATCCCCTATTATGCTGGAAACTCACAGAAAAAGCCATTTGTGGACGATTAGTCGGCACTGACTATGAACTGGTTAATGCCCAAATACCTAAATTAGAAGCCCATTTTGCCGAACATTTGCAACGCGAATATACCAAAAATTTATATCTACCCGATCCCATGCCGGATGCTCGCCTGAAAAAGCTTAATGTTAATGTTCGTCCCGCTTATGAAGAAGAAACCGGCATTTTTCCAGCAGGACATATTCTGAATATTCCGGTTGCGGCGGTTTATGGTAGCACAAAAGAGGGTTATGCCGAATGTTATATGCCTTTATTGGATCAACATTTCTATTTTTACAAGCCAGAACAATTACGATCCTTGATTGAGTATTTTGCCCGTGATTATTTTAATAATATGACTCCTGAAGCCTTGCACCGTTATTTGATATTGGGCGAGCCTTGGTTGGAAGAAGTCACTGTCCGTGTCAAAGCGCGTGATGTTCGTCGCGCTCAAGGGGCACAAAACAGGGAAGAAACCAAGACGCTGCAACAGGTAGCCGATAAATTTCCCCGTAAGACGAAGGGGAGCGGGATTGCGCCAGAAACGGCCTGGGAGCGCAGCGAATTGGTGGCGACTTTGCTTGAGAAGTTAGAGACAGAGCGTGCCAGTGTTGTACTTATTGGTACACAGGGGATCGGTAAGACGGCTATTTTGTTAGAGGCGGCGCGTAAATTTTTGGCCTTGACCAAAAATAATTCTCAAGGTCCTCAGTTTTTTTGGCGTACCACCCCTCAACGTATGATTGCCGGCGCACGTTATCTGGGCGAGTGGCAGGAAACTTGTGAAGAACTCATGGAAGAATTGCAGCGCACCGGGGATATTTTGTGGATAAATGACTTTGTACATCTCTTCGCGGTGGGTGGCGATGGTCCAGAAGATTCCATTGCCGCATTTATGTTGCCTAATCTCCGTCAAGGCAGAATACAAATCGTTAGCGAATTAACCCAGCAGGAATGGGAGCGAGTGCGCCAGCGTTTACCCGGCTTTGCGGCACATTTTCATGTACTTTCTATTCCTAAACTGTCTAAAAAACAAATCTTTAAAATAATGCGCCTATTCACAGAGTATGTACAAAAACAGTTACAGATTACGATAGAAGAATCGGCACTCAACTTCGCATATCGTTTATTAGACCGTTATCTGCGCTATGAAGCCTTTCCGGGGAAAATCATTAATTTTTTGACCCGTTGCGTCAACGACGTGCATGTTCAAAACCAGAAAGTGATTGAAAATGAAAATGTGTTGACGCAGTTTGTCCAAAAAACGGGGCTACCCACCTTTTTGTTGCGCGATGATATTCAGTTAGACACTGCTGCCCTGCATGATTATTTTACTCAGCGCATCATTGGGCAATCTCAAGCGATTGAGCGCGTTTCTGAAGTGGTGATGCTTTTCAAGGCGGGATTGAATGATCCGAATAAGCCGATTGCTACTTTGTTATTTGCTGGACCAACGGGCGTGGGCAAAACCGCCTGTGCCCGTGCGCTGGCTGCGTATTTTTTTGGACAAGGGCAAACGTTAAATCCGCTGATTCGTTTAGACATGAGCGAATTTCAACATCCGGTGCAAGTCGAACGAGTGCTGGGCGGCGGCGATAAGCCGGGTAAATTGATTCGTGAAGTCCGAGAACGGCCATTTAGCGTGGTTTTGCTGGATGAAATTGAAAAAGCGCACCCGATTTTTTTTGATGTACTGCTGAATGTGATGGATGAGGGCATACTTGTGGACGGTAACGGGCGGGTGACGGATTTTCGCAATGTCATTCTGATTATGACCAGTAATCTCGGCGCACGTCAAAGTAAACGCATTAGCTTTGTCAAACAACGCGATGATAATGAAATAGGCGGCGCTGTGCGTAGTTTTTTCCGCCCTGAGTTTTATAATCGTATTGATCAAGTCGTCACCTTTCAAGCCCTCGACGCCGCAATGGTGGCAGAGATTACCCGCAAAGAGTTAGCAGCAGTCACTGAACGAGAAGGTTTTCAAGAGCGTGGACTCAATTTGACATTTACGCCAAAATTGGTTGAACATTTAGCGCAAGCGGGCTTTGAGCCAGAATACGGTGCCCGTCCGTTACAACGCACGATTGAACGCTTAGTGGTGGCCAAACTGGCCGAATTTCTCTTGCAACATCTTGATGTTAGGGACGTTGGATTGTTGGTGGATTGGGGAGAGATGGGGGTTATTGTTAAGTCCCAAAGCTAAAGCTTTGGACTCCAAAATCTGTTTTAATACGCACTTCAACTGACGAAACGAGATGACTGATAAAAAATCTATTAAAGTACAATATATTACAGACGAAACCGGCAAATGAACTATTGGATGAATTGCGACAGTATGAGCCGCTTCAAAGGGATATGGAGAACAAGCTTCATGTACTACGATTCATCAACATGGTTGATACCAAACAACAAGAGATAGGGCGCAAATTAGGAGAACTCAAGAAGTTGAACCAGTATGTCACCTTGTCTCATGTGCCGGCATTACCGAGACATTTTGTGAAAAATGAGTTTCTTTTTAATGAGATTAAAACCAAATTATTGGCGAAGAGCAGCGATGAGCAAAGAGCACCGATTGTTCTTCAAGGTATCAGCGGCATGGGTAAGTCGGTGATGGCTGCCGCCTTGGGGCATGATACCGATATTCAACATGCCTTTTCAGATGGCATCTTTTGGCTGCGTTTATGTGCTGATGCAGATTTATTGGAACGCCAAGTCGCCTTGGTTTCTGCGCTCGATGGAACGATAGATTTTGTCGATATAGAGGCTGGCGCGGAGCGTTTGCGTAAATTATGTGCCACTCGCTTCTGTTTGGTCATTTTGGATGATGTTTTGGATGCTGGAGTTCTGTCAGCGTTTAATTTCGTGGGGCAACACTGCCAAGTTTTGATAACCACGCATGACAAGGAGTTATTAGAATTTGCTCAGTATTTTATGACGGCACTGGGTTATGAAATAAAACCGTTTACAGAGCAACAAGCTGTAGAATTTTTTAGTCATTGCGTCGATGTGACAGATGTCAACTTGGTACGCGCTTGTGATTATTCTCCTTTGATACTCAAGTTGATGGGGAATGTCGCCTCTCAGTGGGATAGTTCAGAGTTGATTGAGCGTTTACAAGATGATGATTATGAGTATTTAGAGGCGGAGGCGGAGCGGTTAGATGAACATTTGTTAGCGGCTTATCGTCGCCAATGTGGTCAACATGGTTGGGTGAGTGGTCCTAATGATGGTTATTTTTTTGAATATCTTTGTATGCATTTGCACTCTGCTGGACGCGATAATGAGTTGAAATTGCTATTGCTTGATTTCGATTGGATACGGAATAAACTAGAAGCGACTTCAGTGCTTGCATTGTTGAATGATTATGAGTGGTTGGAGGATACCGATCTTGAGAGGGTCAAAAATGTTTTGTCGAGAGGCGCCTTGGTTTTGCTCAAGAATAAGCAAGAATTGGCAACTCAATTGCTTGAGAATTTGTGGGGTGATAAGTCGTTGCAGGATAATAAAAATATCCAAGCTTTGCTCAATCAAGCTAAGGAACTGGTGCCAGATTGGCAGCCGGCTTTTCCTACATTTAATGAGTAACGCAAGATAAATGCCATTAGTTACATTTTTCAGTTGTTTCGGGAATGGAGCGCAGCGGATTTCCCGAAACGAAGTCAGCGAAGCTAAACGAAGTCAGCGAAGCTAAACCCTCTTCGTTTAGCTTCGCTTACTTCGTTGCGTGAAATCCGCGCAATGGACGATACGAAGTCAGCGAAGCTAAACAATGAACTTTTTGGTTTCGGGAAATCCGCTGCGCTCCATTCCCGAAACAACGAACTTTTCGGGAAATCCGCGTAGCTCCATTCCCGAAA
>JSZA02000447.1 GCA_000785145.2 Candidatus Thiomargarita nelsonii | reverse complement strand
TAACCGGTTTCAAAAATAATGGGTTTATCTGAATTTGACGCGACAGCGCGTAAACGTTTTGCCTCTTGATGAGGCCATGTCACTTTTGGCATTTTTATCACCTTATTTATAAATAGTCCAAGATAAATCTTGGACTCCAAAATACCACAATTGACCGGATCAATGTTAGTTAGGCAAAAAAAATTTATTGCTAAATTAAAATAGATAAGGTATATTGCTTGTCGTGAGGCTAGGGATGACGTCCCCGAAAAAACCGATGTCCTCGTCTGGTCGGTTTGCCTCACATCCCATTAACCAGACGACCTCTTGACAGATGAGGTTTTATAATGACTGAACGAAAAGCCGTCTATTATGGCCAAGTTGAATTAATACCCTGCATTATTTGTGACGGATATGTGCTGGATGATGATACCGCAGTTATGAGTGAGCGTGGGACTGCGGACTTGTTAGGAATGGACCAAAAAACTTTGAAGGCCGTGAGGGGAAACTGGCCTCTAAAAACGCTTAAACCCTTTATTGATGAGGGTTCGACCGTGAGGGGAAACTTTGTTGAGGTAGTCGCTCGAAACAGTCCTCACTGTCATCGGGAAATAGTTGTTTATACTACCCAAACAATAAAATCCCTGATTCATACATACGCATCAGCATTTATCAATGATGGACTACGAAAAAATCAAGTCCATATTGGAAAAAGAGCTATAGCTCTCTCAATATCTCTAGTGCAAACCGCATTAGATATTGCCATCAAACAAGCCTGTGGTCTTTCCCCCGATATTCAGCAAACCGCCCAAAAAAACTACATAGACGCGGTAAAACTCATCAAAGAGTTTGGCTTTACCTGCACTGCTGGTGATGACATC
>JSZA02000023.1 GCA_000785145.2 Candidatus Thiomargarita nelsonii | reverse complement strand
CAATTCAACGTTCAATTGTTCAATGAGCTGTGGATTAGTCACATAATTTTGTAAACGTTTCAACAGACTGATTTGATTTGAACCGGTGGGTTCTTGGTACAAGCGCAATAGCGTTTCTAGTTCACTCAGCAAGGTTTCCAATGATTGCATAATTTCTTCGTCTGAGTGCCACCAAATCGTTGTATCCGTTTTGATCTGTTGTTGGATACGTTGCAAATAGCACCAAGCCATTTGGATATTGTTTTGCAGACAAAGACTCCTTTCCAGCAATTTTTTCTTGAGTATTGTCGTATCCTTAGACAAAATACAGCGCATTAAGACAACGCCTAATATTTCGCTGATCAAACTTTTCCAAAGACATTCGCTATCCAATTGTTCTGTAGGTTGCCGATCATGTCGTAAAGGCACATTGACAGCATAAAAGCCAGCCGGATAAGTTTGTTGTAGTATCGCAGCCCCTAACATATCTGAACGACGACTGGTGATTTGATCAATGGTGACGCTTGGATAGGTATGGGCGAGAAAGACATCAATATCAAAAAAAGCCGTGTTACCACCACGTAGCACCGAAGAATAGGGAACAAAATCAGGACGTAATAAAAGTGGACGAGTGACTGATTTACCGCTAGAAATCCCTAAAGCCGCTTGCAGATAAGCGAGCAATTGATCACGCACCTTTTGCCCAGATTCAGCGCGTTTTAACCAACGAAAAGGCGTAAAAAGATGCGTTTTACCCGCTTCACTGTGATCGTAATAATAATCTGGTAACGAAAAAATGCTTTGCTGAGACGGTGAAGAATAAATCGCTTGTGGCACCAAAGCCGCAAACCATTCCAAATTTGCTAACAAATCAAACAATTGAGTGCGAAGTACGGCATCAGGACGAATCGGTGGATCACCCGTTACGCCACCAATGGCTACCGAAATTTCTGGATGTTCTTGCCATAAAGTAGCTAAAGCCTGAATTTGATCAAAATCATCCGTTTCTTGTAGTTCTCCTTCATCGTTTACATTCAGATTAGTCAAACGCAAATCGTCATCAAGCATCCAAATAATATCATATTGCTGCCCTTGCGCTATTTGATGCGCCACCCAACGGGTTTGGGTACAGCGACTGTCAGCAATAGCTCTCCCATAGATACCATCATCCAAATAATTGATTTTCAAACCTTGTTCACGTAAATCCTGTAACAGCGCTAAATTAGCCTGTCGGTTTGATTTTTCTACGCTATTTTCTACCACCAATAATATTTGAGCTTGTTTAAGCAAACTTTCTCCCAAAGAACGCAAACATTGTGATCTATCAGTCGTCGAAACCGTCACCAATAGGTGGAGAGGCTGAGGAGTCGCTGTTGTCCAAGGTTTCACTTGATTAGTTTGATAAACGCTTAAAGCTTGGTCAATTGGGGCTTGCGCCAAACCAAATTGTGTTTGTAACAATCGTTTGGCAGCCCCAGCGCTGCGTATGGGGCGCTCCACTTTACCAATCATAGAATATCGCTCATAAACACCATTTCTGATACTGAGCAGTCCATAAGGAAAAATGCGTACTGCCCGTAAATGTTGCAAAAATGGACCATAGCCTTTTTGAGTATGATGATGGGCTAAGGAATCGGCAAAATCATCAAAATGACAAGGGCTCAAATCAGCCCAATAAACGGTTTTCCAGCGTCGCAACCAACGTTGCAAACATAACTGGCCATTTTCTGGTTGAGTGCGAAAACGCCAACCCATCCATGCTTGTTCATCTGCCTTGTCTAACGGAAAAGGTCGCCGATAAGGATGACCATTGCCCACATCACAAAGATAACTTTGATTAGCCAGATCGACTCGTATTACTAAATGATCATTGGGTGCATTAATGGTCGCTGCCACCAAATGAGCATGAAAACCCAAGCCGCGCAATAAGCTTAAAAAACCAACCGTTTGCACATGACAAGGTCCACCCTGATTGGCTAAGATGCTATTTAATGAATCCTGAGCGGTTAATGGTGCCGCATAACCAGCCAATAAATAGAGATTATGAAACACAGAATGGCACAAATAAGCCCACTGCACTTGCGTCAAATAAATCAAATCGAGTGGCACCGGTGGAGTGGGAAGCGAGAGCCGTTCGACTAAACTTTGTAATTGCAATTGATTGAGTAAGGGAATGTCATTCTCGGTTTGCATATCTTTTATTCTCCTGGCGCAATTCGATTAACCCAATCAAACACAGTGACCAATTGTCGTTGATGTAAGCGTATAGTCCAAGCCGGTATGGACTCATTAGGTTTATGAATCCCAGAACGGGGATCATTGATACCTATTGCTAAATACCGTGCGCCGGTGGGCAATTGTTTATTGAAAGGGCAACCATTCTCAAAAAAATCTTTGTTCAAACTACGACTTTCAACCCGATAGCCAACATTCCAAAGTGCCGCATCTTGCGCCAAAGATTCTATCAAAGTCCACAAAAAGCGATCCGGTGGCAAATTCCCTTCATTGCCTATAACACGCGCCAACACCCGTTGTGTCCCATCATCATCCTGATACCCAGTTTCTTCCAACCACAGTGTTGCGTTGAGTCCCTGTAACAGCGATGGAAATTGTTGATGAGCAAAAGGAGAGCCGATTTCTTCCTCGCCTTGAATAATCCAAGTCAACGCCGGCGTTTTGTCCAGATTCGCAATGGTTTGCAAACGCACCGCCAAAGGTCCTTTATTGTCGCCAATACCACACCCATAAAGCCGGTTACTTTTGACAGTGAGTTGTAGGGGATCAGTGTCCCAACGCTCAGATTGAGGTTTGACAGTATCATAATGTCCATAAAGAACGACATGCCCTTGCATACCCATAGCAGCACGATGAGCAAAAAGGATGGGAGAATGTTTGTTATTGGTCAAATGCTTGATGGCAAACCCCATCGACTCTAGTTGCTGTACCAACCAATTGACACCGCTTTGGACAGTATTCAAAGCTATAAAATCTGCCATTGCTTGTAGCAAAGCTTGATTAGGCAATAATTTATCTTTAAAGGGTGTCCAAAGCGCTTGCCATAAAGCAACCTTGCCGCTGTTGTAAACATTGCGTGCCGCATGAGTGCGAAGAGCTTTTCTGGACAACAATTCATCCCGAAACAAACGATCCAGTTGTTGCAGCTTTAGTAAAGGATTAATTTGAAAACGTTTTGCAGTTTGTAACAACTGATTATAACCCGCTTCAGAACAATAGTATTCATGCGCTTGCTCTAAAGTCAATGTCTTGCAATCTCTTGGTAGTCCCATCGCCGTTTGGGCTAATAGCGTCAAAGCCTCATCTAAATCGGTACTGCCAGAAAACATACTAATTTTAAAGCTCATAACCAATACCCTCAGATTGAATTAATGGAAATTCATCCATATTAAAGCATTCACCAGGCGCAACACTCACCTGATCATTCGTCGGATGCCACTCTGAGTGATTGGGTTTCCAATGACAATTGGCATCCATATAAATACAAATAAAAGCGCATCGTTCTTGATGAGTTTGGTTTGGGGCAGTCATATGCCAAGACAAGCAATTGTGAAAAATGACCCAACCTGCTGGTACCGGCACTTTACGGACTTCAGTTTGACGTTCTCCCCAATCCTTATCTGAACCGAGAAAATCTTGAGGTGCTTGTTCACCATCAAGATGAGCACCTGGCAAAAATTCTAGGCATCCAGATTTCTCAGTCACATCATCCAAGGCTAACCATGCAGAAAGTGCCCTTGGTTTATCAACTGGCCAAAAGGCATAGTCTTGATGCCAGGGCACTGCTTTTGAATGCACTGGTGGTTTGGAAATCAGATGATCGTGAAACAACTGAATTTCTGATACCCCTAACAATTGGCGAGCAATAGCGGTGATGTTAGCATGATGAATTTGAGCCTCAAATAATAGGTGTTGTTTCCACAGGTTAGTCCACTGACTGAGTACCCGACAATAATCTTCAAGCGACTCTCCCTGTTCTTGTGCCCATTGTCTTTGTAACTGAGAAAAAGTGTTTTTTAATTGTTGTGTTTTTGACTCATCTACTAATGGACCAACGGCTATATAACTTTCTTTATGGAAAAATTGAATTTGTTGATGAGTTAATTGCATATTATAGTCTTATAATAGTTTTTAAATAGACAAGCAAACCGTAATAATTGGATAATATCATTTAAATTAATAAATATAAATCCCCTTCTATGATTTTCATAGAAGAGCCAGAGGTTTTATGCACCGCAGAAAAAAATTTTTAATAGCAAGCTTGAAATCATAGAAAAATTGAATGAGGCTGCGTGATGTTTGAGGCTATCTTAAACGATCCGGATTTATTTAGTTTGTATCGGGCAGCCTGTGAAGAATATCTTTGGCACCTTTCACATTTAGAGATAAAATAGCTTCTATTATTCCATTATTACCAAACCCGCTGATAAAAGAATGCTGATGGTTAAAGAAATCCGATTTTTTAAAAAAATCGGATTTCTCATTACTTTAAATTTCACTCTGCTGCTAAGGATATAGGCACCATTTCTGGTAATGGCTTGTCTAGCTCGGCGGCCAATGCCACCTTCGTTAAGGGCAACCACAAGGGATTGCCCCTACAGAGGACCGCATTTGATGTAGGGGCAATCCTTTATGGTTGCCCTTAACGAAGGTGGCATTGATTCGTGGAATGCCAGGTGATGAATTAGCACTAAGTTACAAGATTGAATGTAGGGTGCGTCCTACGCACCTTATGGTCACGTCTAATTGATCTACACTGACAAACCGGTTCCGAGGCAAAAGTTTTTGCGGAGCAAAAACTTTTGCCTCGGAAGTAGGACGCACCCTACACTCGCTTGGGCTGTCAACACAAAAAAACGCCACATAACATGAGCATCAAATACAAAGTGAACACGCCAGTATCAGCGGAACAATTCATTGAACTGCTGCAAGAATCAACTCTTGGAGAACGCCGCCCTATTGATGATCGGGACTGCATGGAGGGAGTAGTCAAAAACAGCAATTTGATGGTTTCAGCTTGGGATGGCGAAAAACTAATAGGCATTGCCCGTTCAATGACAGACTTTCACTATGCCTGCTATCTTTCTGATCTTGCCGTTCATAAAAAATATCAAAAAATCGGCGTTGGAAAAAAACTACAAATCATTACTCAAGAACAATTGGGTCCAAAATGCCGTTTGATATTGGTTGCTGCACCGGCAGCCAATTCATATTACGAGCATATTGGTTTTACAAACAACAAAAGATGCTGGGTGCTTGAACCCCCAGTTGAAGGAAAAAACAAAATGGCTCAACGATTCGGAGTGCAACGATGCAAAAAAATATTGTCATTGTAGGAGGAGGACCTTCTGCCATCGCTTTAATGAATCAGTTTGCGGTGTTATTAGAGGAAGACCACACCAGCCGCCAACTCAAAAATACCCATTTAAAAATCATTATTATTGATAAACAGTCCCGATTTGGACAGTGTTTGGTTTTGTAGAAGCCATCAATATCGTACTGGCTCAGCGGATTTTGGCATTAATGGATGCCGGTGTTTTGCAGATAAAAGCCTTAGGAGAGCATCCCACTGTTTCACCTCTCGCAACACCGGAACGATTCAGGATCAAGGGCGATGGGGTTTCTCTGACAGCACCTTATTTTATTGACTGTACTGGACAAAAGCTCTCTCTTGAACATTCAACTTCTTTATTATTAAAAAATCTGTTAAACAAAGGAGTGATTCAATCTGCACAAATCCCCTTTCGATCTCAAAACACAGAGATTAATTATTCTCCCCATAAGGAACGTGGTGTGGTCAAACAGATTGCTGACCATCAGGTTTATTGCAGTGGCGGAATTTTTGTGGATCCTCACACATTACGTGTGATTCCTTCACAGGCATTTCCCAAATGCTATGCGACCCTTAACCATTGGGCAATTTCCTATTTATCCTGGGTTGTATGGAACACGTTTTGGTGCCAAAAAGATTGTGCCAGATATTTTGGAGAATCTATTGTAGGGACTCTCCTTACATATCCGACAGTACTTACCATTCTTTTGGACAATAATCTTTAAGCAATTGTCCATAGCATGGATTTCCTTTGAGACCTTGAATAATCGGATCATATAGTCTTGCAGCACCGTCAATAATATCCAATGGGGGCACAGCGCCTTGTTGACGTAATTTTGTTTTTGTAGGATAAGGACTTTCTTGTGTAAACCAACCAGGATCAACACTGTTCATAAAAATATTGTCTTTTGCATAATCTTTCGCTGAAGTGCGTGTCATCATATTTAAAGCGGCTTTTGCCATATTGGTATGAGGATGCGTTGCTGATTTACGTTTATAACTAAATTGCCCTTCTGCTGATGAGACATTCACAATAAAACGATTTGGATGGGGCGATTTGAGCAATAGGGGTTTTAGACGACTATTCAACAGAAAAGGGGCAACCGCATTAATCAGTTGTACTTCTAAAAGCTCAATAGTGCCTATCTCTTCTAGTTTACTTGTCCAACTGTTGTGTTTCCGTAAATCAATTTGTTCTCCATAGAGATCATATTTTCCGGTCGGAAAATGTGTATTGGTTGGAATAGGAGATAATATTTCACTCGTTTTCCTTACTGCCGAATCATCAGCCAACAAGGTTTTGATTTTCTCAGGCACTGTTGCATTTTCCATTGGCAATAAGTGGGCATAAAAATCATCGGGTCTTTTAATCGTTTGTGCGGCATTATTAATAATAATATCCAAATAGTCTTCTGTATCAAGTAAATGATGAATAAAGTTTTCTACTAATGGGATATTTTTTAAGTCAAGACCATAAATTTTGAGATTGTGTGCCCAATCTTCAAAATCGCTTTCTTGTGTGTAACGTTGAGCAGCATCACGCGGGAATCGTGTTACCACAATCACACGGGCTCCATCGCGTAACAATTTTAACGCAATGGCATAGCCTAATTTAACTCTTCCGCCCGTCACTAATGCGGTTCGCCCAGTCAAGTCAATACGTTGTTCTCGTCTCATGTAGTTATCTGTTGCACAAGCTGGGCACAAACTATGATAAAAAAAGTGCAAATCTTGATATTGAGCTTTGCAAACATAACAGCTCAGTACTTTGGGTGATCGTTGAGTTGTTTCAGCAATGACTGGTTTGTAGCTGGCTAGATTCATTTCATCTAGTGGTTCAGCTTGACAACGTAAAGTCGACTCTTGCATGACACGCATTTTATTTTTCCGATTTAATCTTTCTTTTTGTCGAAGTTTTTTACGCGCTGCTTTGTATATTTTGGCCATTAAGGGCACTAAGGTTGGCATTTCTTCGGGAAATAGAGCAGGATCATCAACAATTGCTTGTAGTACTTTAGTACAAGTGGCCAATTCTTCAGTAGATATATGTGTCGATTTATTTTCTGTAGACATAAATGTTATTAATTATGTTAATAGGTTCATAAAGTTATTTTGCAGTCCATTTTTTTGACTACATCAGGGAACACCTAAAAAACTGGGCTATCAAAAAAGGTGAAGAAGGTTTGAAAGCGTATTGGCAACAAAAAAATAAAATGCAAAAATACAGAGTGAAGCGGCGCGGCTTTGTTAAGCTTTCACCGCTAAAATTCAAAGTGGCACTAAAGTTTTTAAAAAGCAATTTAGCCCTATCCGCCAGATAAGCATAAACCAGTTTTGCAGCACCTACAGTTGAGTTTATACACAAAAACCACTAAAATAACCAAAACTACAAAATAGGTTTTTTAATGTCTAGTATAAAAGCTAGCATTAAACACCCCCTACACCACAAAATGAAAACCAATCAAAAAACCTCTTGACAGACAATAATTATTTGTAGTATTCTACGCTTGTAACTTATGGAAGTTCAAGAAGGCAGTTAGAATGCGGTTCAGTATGTCATGAGCCGACTGATAAAACCATCGATTATAATTATACATAAGATTATTTTCAAAATCTGTGTAGGGGCGGGCAACCACAAGGGATTGCCCCTACGATATATAAAAGGTGATAGATGTTTTATCACCCAAGGGAGCTTACCCCTTAGACATAACCAGGCCAGATTTTGTGGTTTTGGCGTTTTAAAGTAAGAGATAAGCCATAAATAGCTACTAATATAAATGTTATATCGCCAACAACTATTCCAGTGGCTGTGGCAAAACCATGAATAAATCCAGATGCCATTGATCTTGATACCACAGCAAATACACTCGTACTGGGGATAGCAGCGAGAACAACCATTGTTGCAAATAATGTAGCAATAGAGATAAATGTCATTTTAATAATTTAACTAAATTTGTACTCTGCCGCTTGTTTCGGGAATGGAGCTACGCGGATTTCCCGAAACGAAGTAAATTGCCGGTTGTTTCGGGAATTTCGCTCCGCGGATTTCCCGAAACCTTATTTTTTTTAGGCACATGGCATACCTTGCCTAAATTTCTCCTTAACAAAGTTCACGAAAACACGTACCTTGAGTGGCAAATAGCTGCGTGAAGGATATAACATCCAAGCGGCACAGTCAAAATCCGTTGCTGTCACCTCATAATCAGGGAAAATATTCACCAAACGCTCATCCTCCAATTCACGCCAGACAATCCAGTGAGGTAGCAATGGCGCGTGAAATTGATGACGGTGCCACGCCATGATCGCGAGCAACCGCTGTAAAGCTGCCGCGCCGCATGACTTCTATCAAAATACGCAAATTTGAAATATCCATTCGTGCAGATTATGCAATAATGTTTTGCCTGTCAATATCTTTTCATAAAATAAAGACTTTGTTATACTTTGCCCTCCCAAATCAAGACAACATTCAAGCTAACAAAATATGACAAAGTTATTAAGAATTGATGCCAGTTCTCGCATTAAGCATTCACATTCGCGGCAAATGGCCGATTATTTCCAGAAAAAATGGTTAGCGAACAACCCGAACGATGAGATCATTTTAAGGGATATTATCAAAAATCCCCTACCGCATCTCACGGACGAAACCATTGCTGGATTTTACAGCGAGCAACCGGCGATGAAAGCAGCCACCGCATTATCCGATCAACTCGTCAAGGAATTGATGTTGGCTGATGTTTTATTGATTAGTACACCTATGTACAATTTTTCGGTGCCGTCTGCCCTAAAGGCTTGGATCGACCATATCGTGCGTATTGGCTACACCTTTAATTTTGATCCCGACAAAGGTTATGAAGGGCTTGTGACTGGCAAAAAAGCCTATATCATCACCGCCTGCGGTGCCGTCTTCTCGGACGAGGCTATGATTCCCTTAAACTTCCTCGAACCCTATCTGAAGACTTTGCTGGGCTTTTTGGGCATTAGCGAGGTAGAATTCTTTCCCTTGGAAGGCACGGACAGTGACGAAGCCGCTTTCGAGCGCAGCAAAAAGGCGGCGATGGAAAAAATTGACAAACTGCTGCTAGAGGATAACTAATGACCATTGAAAAATACCATGCATCTATTCGCGTTATCCACTGGATAATGTTTATTCTGTTTGCGATAATGTTTGTACTCGGCGTAGTGATGGTCGAGTTTAAAGAATCAGAGCCTTGGGCACTTTATAATTTCCATAAATCAACCGGCGTTTTATTATTTATATTAGTTTTGATTAGGCTGGCACTGCGTTGGATAAAACCGGCACCGGCGCCCTCGCCTGACATTAAGCCACAGGAACATCGCATTGCGACAATCGCCATTCATTTGCTCTACTTATTTATGGTTATTGTGCCAATAACCGGCTATATGCTTTCAAACATGCATGGTTATTCCGTTCAATTCTACGGATTACCGCTGCCGGATTTGTTTACTAAAAGTGCAGAATGGGAAGAAATCAGCGGGTTAGTCCATGAGTATGCCGCTTATGCTTTTTTGGGTGTTATTGGATTGCATCTGCTTGGCGTGATTAAACATCATGTGAAAGGGCAAGAAGTGTTGCGTAGAATTACATAAGGGGCAACCCGATAAGGTATGCCTCTACATATTCGCATTGAAGGTAGGGGCAATCCCTTGTGGTTGCCCTTGGTATATTATTATTTGGGACTTAGTCAGCCGTAGGAAACCGGAGTCCCTTAGCCAGAATCATTTCATTGTCGATATGACCAACAACGAAAATGTTTTTCATATTATTTCCTGTTAAACCCCATGAGCTGATAACAGATTTATAATGCCCCGCCCGGACGCTCCACAGGTTTACCTGATTGGTCAAAACACTGCTGACAAGTCCCAGGGAAAGCTTGGATAAACAATTTTAACATTTCAGGACTGTCCTGAAAAACGGTTATCCAAACCGACCAGAAACCTTTGGCTTGAGCTAATCTTTTAACGGTTCTAATGGTTGCACCATTTTGTAAATCAGTATAAGCCTCTTTAGCAATCTCCCAAGCCTCTCGACGCTGAAGTAAACGAGGATCATTTTCAGGACAAGTATTCTGGCTTAAATTAAAAATTTATAAGCTTTTCAAAGCTAAATGCTGTTGTTGGCGCGTTAGTTTTGGATGAGGAATGATTGAGCCATCGGCTGTATACTCAAAAGCCAGAAAAGTATTATCTTGATCAGGCAAGTAATATTCTGTCGCTATAATATCCGTCTCCCCTTTGGCACTATTACAATGAACACATGCTAACAAAAAGTTATTCCAGTCTAATTTCTGTTGAGGGTGATGGGATTTGGGTTGTATATGTTCTACATGAAGCCCCGCAGGCAGGTGCATTTCGCAATATGAACAATATCTCCCCAATCGTTCCTTTAAATAAGGACTGGCTTGTTGATATTTTGTAAAACGGATTGGTTTTCCACTTTCATCAGTTGGTTGATCACCACGTTCAACGGGACGCATTGTCATCATCTCCTAATCCTGCCACCTCACGTTTCATTTGTAGGAAAGCATGATAGGCAATGTTATCACTATAAGGTGCGGCTAATTCATCCAAACGTGCTTTTAGTCGCCCAAGTTCCTCTGGTGCTGTCTCTTTAGCTAATAGCCGATAATATTCTCTTGCCACTTCCACCATTTTCAAACGACGCTCGCTTTGTGGTGAGTTAGCGACTCCCATGACCCATTCTAGAATGTCTTCAACGCCTTTATTGTAATAGTCGCCAATGTCTTCATTATTCAAGTTAATCACTTCACCGGGTCTTAAAGATTGAATGATGATAGGAGAATGGGTTGTGGCAATGAACTGAATTTTAGGAAAGCTAATTCTTAATTGTTCTACTATTGTTCGTTGCCATTCGGGATGTAGATGTAAATCAATTTCATCAATGAGCACGATGCCCGGCGTTTCGAGGACCGCTTTTTCGCCCAAATGTGAATTCAAGACTGCCGCCCGATAAGCAATATCGGCTACCATTGTCAATATAGTCCGCTGACCATCGCTCAACATATAAGCAGGAAGCGTCTGCCCATTAGCAAATGTCGCTATAAGCCCATCCAATTGAACACTAAAATAAACCGATTCACATCCTTCTAAGCAATTCTTTACTGAGTCCCGTAAGCCTTCTAACACTTGGAGAAGTGCTTGTCGCTGTAAGGCTTCAATTTCCATGGTTTTTATCCAACCCATCAGCATTTTTTCATTTGAAGCCGTTTCCAGACAATCCACATATCCCGAAGTAGGAGACCCTGGTTTAACCAGTTCGACTTTATCTTTTTTCTGAAGCCAAAGTCTAGCGGTACTGTAGTAGCTCAATAAAGGCAGTACAACTGGCTCACCATCCCGAACTTTTTTCTGTAATTGTTCACCATATTGAATTATATTTTTTGCATCTTGGCGTGTTGTTTTGCCATGTGTTTTGTTTAAACGACGTTCCCAGCTTATGCTGTTTGAATCATTAATATTTCCAACACAATGCACAATAGCAGGATGTTGTGGAATAAGTTCAGTAATTTGACCCGATTGGCGGTAAACATGGCGTACCTCTTCCTCTCTGATGGAACGAGTTCCAATACCATCAAAACCGAGCAACAGCGATCCCATACCCACCGCCAAAGCATCTAAGATAGCCGTTTTACCACGACCATTATTGCCAATCAGTACATTAAATTGAGGTGAAAAATTCAATTTTTTGTGTTCAAAACATCTAAAATTTTGCACTTCAAGAGAATTAATTCTCATGTGATCATCTCCTATCTATTGCTGTCATTAACTCCCATCCCCAAACAACACCATCGGAGCCCAATAATAAGGATGCCGATATTTGTCATTGTCACCAGACAACATTTTCAATTTAACCGTTTGCAACGCTTTGGCAGGTTTTTTATTTTGGCTCAGTTGCTCAAAAAAGTCTACATTTAGTTGTTCAGTCGAGTAGGTATTCACTGACCAAAGTGTTACCGCCACTGTCGGTGTTCCTGCATACATAAAAACCCCATGCGTCGCAAATAATAAATATTGATAATAATATAAGCGTTATTTATCATTGAATTCAAAAACATTTTCTACCGAAGCCTGTTCACCCAATTGCAAATTTTCATTTGACGCATTGAGGAGTTTGGCTATTTTTTTCGCTTCATTGGCTGTATTGGGTCTTTATAAATCCAAGCTAAATCATTCATGGATTCTGTTGATGACATTATTGTCTCACGACAAGCCTCAATAACTTCGTCAAGTTTGAGATTATTAATGAGCTCTTGGCATTTTTGAGCCTTGCCTCGTGTCACCATGCAATGTGACAAAGTAGAATTAAAGTACCATTGGCTTTAATTTCCATCGTGGCTATGGTGAGCATTTCTAGGTCATGTCCACCAAGACAAAAAAGCAGAATCTTTTGAAACCCAAAATTCATTTTTTTTAATAATGCCTGATTTAGTGGATAATATCAACAGTCAGTCAAATTGACCGCACGCCAAAATTTTGCTCGCTTTAATACCTTTTCTGATTTTGCACTCCCAAAAGAAAATCACCTCAAAAACACACAAGTTATAGGACGACACCAACCATGATCGCTCCCCTTTCACAACTCCGCAAGGAATTCCATGACTATCCGAATGGACAACATAATGCAATGGGCTGTCTAGGTATTTATCATTGTCACCATACCCAGCAGCTAAGGGAGGTGCCGCTTTATCAACCGATGATAATGCTGATAGTGACTGGACACAAGGAAGCCTTGTTGAACGAACGACGCCTATGGTACACAACTATTGGATGCTTGGGAAACGTCGCCACAATGGCAAACAAAAGCGCCAGAGGAAATCATTACCGCTCTACACCAATGGTTGCATTGGTGCCGTCGTTTTTCTGTTGACGAGCAAATCTTGCGACATCGCCAAGTTGAATTATTGTTACTGCTGGCACGGGCTGGACTCGTCGGTAATATCCTGCTGGGTGAACATCCGAGTTGGCGGCAGCGCGTAGCACAATTATTGAATATGGATATCGCACGCAATTGGAAAGTCCAAGACGTGTGTCAGCGACTGGCAGTGAGCGAATCCTCTCTGCCACTTACAGGAGGAGCAAAGCAGTTTTCGTGAAATTCTGGAAGAAGCGCGATTGGTGGCTGGACTCTCCCTGTTGCAGGAAGTATGACACCTTCTGAACTGAGACGCACCCGTATTGCTGATTGAGGCGAATAAGCACATATCGTTGCTGTTAGATTACATACTCTCATTTAACAACTGGAAAAAAGATGAAACAATTATTGAATTATTGATTGTGGTAATGCTCTGTTTTTTTAGCCTAGCTGTGCTGTTTTTAAAGAGATATTTAAAAATTAATGTTTTTTAAGTGCAAGGTACGCCTTGCACGCTTGATTATAGTTGAGGAGAGGAAAATGCTCGATCTATTTTCACCTATTACTCTGGGTTCTTATGAACTCCAGAATCGGATTGTTATGGCTCCGATGACGCGCAATCGAGCTAATAAGGATGGGATAGTACAGGCGATGAATGTACTTTATTATGCTCAGCGAGCCAGCGCGGGCCTAATTATCACAGAAGGCTCACCCATATCTCCACAAGCTGTCGGTTATCCCAATATCCCCGGCATTTTTAACCAAGAACAAGTGAAAGCTTGGCAGAAAGTCACTCAGGCTGTCCATGAAAAGGGCGGTTGATGTATAGTACATTATTTATCAATAAACATTAATAAATATTATCAACCTAAAAAAAATTATCCTCAAAACTTTATTTTTTAGATTAAGCCCTTATAATAATTATAAGTGCAAGCTCATGTTGGGGTGTGGTTCTAACCAGAAATCGTTGGTTAGGTAAAATGCGAAAACGTAAAAAACTGATCAGTTTAGCGCCCTTTGGGCTTTGAGAGATACCTCCTCACTTCTCGCCTCTGGTGCTAAGTGTGCTATTGTTAACGTTTGTCAGCATAAATGTATCGGATATCCGTTTTGAAAACGCAATTACCAGCATCAGGAGAGAGGAGTTTTATAATATCTATACTAGCTCTAACGACCAACGTTTTTTTATCTTTTACCATTGGGGTCATTGATATGACCATGCCTAACCTGCAATATTATTTTTTCCATAGCCTGATTTAATATTGGTAAATATTTATGGTTATATTTGCCAATGGAATTTTAGAATCTGGCGATTTTGATAATTGTTCTAAATAGCCAAATTCTGGATTCGAGATGGGAAGAAAAATGAAGTAGATATTATTCTGGAGCTATCGGGTAATTTGATTTGCATCGAAATTAAGGCTAAATTCGTATAAATTTGAAATTATATTTGCATTTAGATATTTATTTACCTAATATTATAAAAAACTATTTTCAGAGATAGCAAAATATGTGCTTTATTAACAATTAAATATTCCTGATTTAGCGGATAATATTAAATATTAGGTATATTTGACAGGATAATTTTTATTTAGGGTAAACTTGCCTATATTTCCAGTTAATTATAATTTTATTTACTGATTTATATATTTTAACATTAATAATTTATGATGTTATATTGAAAAATATATAATAAAATATTAGGGCAAAAATACCGGATATTAATATGAGGGCAAACTTGCCTGATTTGTCGGATAATATCTAGGGATATGCTGGCAAGTTTGCCTGATAATAATATAGTTATGCTACTAAAAAGGAAATATCAACTACATGAGTAATAATGATTGGCCAAAACGCCTGTATGCGTTGGATGTTTCGAGGGGAATTGCGGCATTAGCAGTTGTACTATGGCATTGGCAGCATTTTGCGTACAAAGGAAATTCTCTATCTCAGGATTTTCTAAGAGAAAACCAACCGTTATATGACATATTGCGATTATTCTATGAAAAGGGTGGTATGGGAGTTCAATATTTTTTTCTTCTGTCAGGGTTTATTTTTTTTTGGCTTTATAGCGTATCCATAAAAAATAAAAAAACTAGTGCATGGGAATTTGGCATTCAACGCTTTTCAAGGCTTTATCCTTTGCATTTTGTCGCATTGTTAGTCGTTACTTTATTGCAATTATTTTATGTTTCCCGTGAGAATATTTCTTTTGTATATCCCTTTAACGACATATATCATTTCTTCCTTAACTTGGGTTTTGCATCAAAATGGGGGTTTGAGAGCGGATGGTCATTTAATGCGCCTATTTGGTCAGTATCTATAGAAGTACTATTGTATTTCGTTTTCTTTATCACGGTCTTATTTCGTCAAGGAGGGTGGTTTTTTTGTCTGTTTGTTTCTGTCCTATCTTTTGTTTTGCAACGTGTTATTGACCACGCAATACTGGGTGGGTTAGCCCTATTTTTTCTTGGTGGAGTAGTGTTTCACTTAACCTTTTTAATATCAGATAAATACAAGGCATTAAACCCCCCCATTTATTTTATAACTATTATTATAACTATTATTTTTTGGTTTTGTGTGATGATTGATTTCTACGTTTTTAAATTAAGCAACAGTATTCTGGAAGCAGGAATGCTTGGGAAAATATTTTTATCAGGGTTCCCGCCGTATCTTCTTTTTCCTTTTACCGTTTGTAGTCTTGCTCTCATTGAAATAGACAGAGGGTCATTTTTAAAGCAGATTTCATGGATTGGTGACATTACGTATTCTTCATACCTACTTCATTTCCCACTACAGCTGTTATTTGGGCTTGCAGTAAGTTTTGGTATATTGAATTTCAATTTCTATTTGAGTTCAATGTATCTTACTATTTATTTCATGGTACTAATTCCTTTATCCTATATTACATATATCAAGTTTGAACGACCAATGCAAAGAATTATAAGAAATAAAGCCTTACCTCAGAAAAAAGCATAACAATAACATGCACTCGGACAGCTCGTTCCTCGCTTCGCTTTTTACTGCCGGTGATGTGAAGCGTTAGCACTCCTCAATCTGTGCTGTGTGCATTTAAATGCTAGCCAAATCTCTAAAAAAAGATATAATTGTTTATATATACAGTTTTTTCACCTAACAATTAATCGAAAACCTAAATTTAGGAGATGTGTATGACTTATACACCAAGCTTCGATGAAGCAAAAACAGCTCAATTAGCTGCTTATTTTACCTCAAAAAACGAAGGTGAAATATATCATTTAATGCTTATGAAGCTACTTTATATTTCTGATCGTAATGCCCTTGCAACATTGGGGCATACAATTAGTGATGATAATTATGCCTCAATGAATTACGGCCCTGTTTTATTGAATACTCTATCATTGATTGATGGTAGTGTACGTTCAACCAATGGACTATGGTCGCAGCTATTATCTCCAAGCATGAATTATAAGATTTCTTTACTTGCAGATGGTGAAGTTGATACAGGCTACTTATCAGAAGCAGAATTAGAAATCGCAGATGCTGTCTTCAATCAATTTGGTAGAATGAATAGGTTTGATCTTGCCGATAAAACTCATGAATTTTCTGAGTGGAATGATCCGCATGGTTCAGCAACTCCAATTCAATATATGGATATCTTGAAGGCAGTTGGGTTTGAGGATGAAGATGCTGTTAGTGTATTGCAAGAACTTCAAGATGTTAAAGTTGCAAAGGAGTTTTTAAATAGTTTATGAGCAATATAATTCAGCAGAACACCATACTTGTTCCTGTTCCTTCTCCATCGTGTAAACACTTATTTATTGTACTAACGGCACCAGAAGGCGAGCCTCCTGTCGTTGTTATGGTTAATATTACAACAAGAATAGTTACATCTGATGCCACTGTTATCTTGACACTTGGAGATCATTCTTTTGTTAGGCATGAAAGCGTTGTTGCTTTTGAGCATGCCTCACTATTTGAAGTTGAAAGGTTAGAAAATGGGTTAAGCAATGGAAGTCTTTCAAAATTTCCTGATATTAGTGAAACTTTGTTTACGGCAGTAAAGCAAGGGTTACTAAATTCGCCAAGAACACCACAAAATATTAAGACATATTGTAATTCAAGGTTCTAGTGCTAACAAAAAAATTCACTGGACGCAAAAAGACGCGCCAGTGATTTAGGCGTTATGCGTAAAAACCTAAGATGGACTTCTGCGTATTCACTAGAAACAAAATGGTGTACTAACTTATGAAATTATTAATTCGTAATCTTGCTCGCAGTACTACCGAAGAGGAATTAAAAATCATCTTTGGCGAATATGGCACCGTACAATCTTGTGATTTGGTGTTAGATAAGGCCACCGCTGAGTCCAAGGGGTTTGCTTTTGTGGAAATGCCAAAACCAGGAGAAGCCAAAGCAGCGATGAAAATATTGAATGGTAAGAATGTTGCTAATAACAAAATTCGTGTTAAAAAAGCTGAATCTAAAAAGGCATAACACCGTTAAGTGGTACAAATATTCAGAACGTTGATGGTATATTTAAAGTATGGATAATAAGCAATCAAATAATCCGTTGCACGGCGTAACTCTAGAGAAAGTTGTAATCAAATTGCAGGAACACTACGGTTGGGATGAGTTGGCTCACAGAATCAATGTAAATTGTTTCAAAATTGATCCCTCAGTTAAGTCATCTTTAAAGTTTTTACGTAAAACACCGTGGGCTAGAGACAAGGTTGAGTGTTTGTATGTAGCAACATTTCACTGTTGCTAGAATATAGCACAAATACACTCCGCTTTCGTTTCTGGTGATAGCGGCGTTATGCGTTAAAATTGCGTCACACCTGCAATATTATTTTTTCCATAGCCTGACTGGCATTTTCAATAGCAAGCGTAGGGTGCGTCCTACGCACCTTTTTATAGGATGACCAGCAAGCGTAGGGTGCGTCCTACGCACCTTTTTATAGGATGACCAGCAAGCGTAGGGTGCGTACTCCGCACAAATGAAGCTCAATGTGGATAAATCAGACGTGACAAGACGGTGCGTAGGACGCACCCTACAATCCATGCTACGCTTGCTATTCGGAAACAAATGCTGATCCTCGATTATTATTTAGGGTGAATGATGGAAAGATTGCAAAGGTTTATGAGGAATTGGTTCCTTGGGCAAAAGATATTATGGATTCTGATATAACCTCTTTTTAAAGGTAAATATCTGGGTATATTAACGTTTTGGTGGGCAACGGGTTTTTGTTGCCCACCCTACCCGGCTTTCGCCAATAATTTTCTGATTCAGAAACCCACCTTTTTTTCATAGCTTGTGCCTGTTCCGCTGCCGTAAAACTCATCTTTCAATGCCGTGATGATGTCCCTATACTCAGTTAATAATCTCCGTTGGTGCTCCAATTTCAAATGACTTAATGCGACACCCAACGTCTCACTTTCTGTTTGTAGCTAAGGTATTCTTGCCCAAAGACTTTTTCCAAGACTTGTTCTTCATGTTTGATCTGCTGGAACGTGACAACCCAGACAAATAGCAAGGGTAGCAATAGGGATGACAGACTGCCCAAATAAATCGCCCAACCTATAAGCAACAAAAATAGACTCAAATACATGGGATTCCGTGAAAATTGATACACGCCAGTTATTACCAGCGTGCTTGCTTTTTCAGGATGATGTGGATTAGCAGTTGTCCTAAAACGCCTAAACTGCCAGAATGCGCCCATAGCGGGTATGAACGATAAGGCAATGACTGCCCAACCGCCTTGGTTCCACGGTCGGCTAATCCACACACTAATCGGAAAATAGCGGTTTAGCAACCACATTAAGCCAGCCAACAAAAACATATAAACGGGTGGAGGTATTTTTAATTTAAGCATCACTCAAATCCTATTTTTTTAACGACGTTTCTAATAAACGCCAAATAACCATCAGATTAAATAACAGAAACCATGGCACGATGAGACTGGGTGCAATAACCATTGGAAATTCAAACAGAGCTTGCGCGGTCGGTTCGCTAGTGAAAATTTGTATAGGTCCGGGCAATCCCATTTGTAATAACGGTGCTGCTGGTAAAGCAATGATACTGGCACCCATTAAATGCCAAATCAGCAATGAACGATGACTTAGAGAACTTCGATAAGCAATTGTGCCGACCAAAAGAGCCGATAAACCAAATAGCATATCTGGGATACCAATGAAATAGGCAAAATATTCGGGAAATTCTCCCCCAATCGCTTTAAGGATCGAGCCAATAGCCAGAATGCGTAGTGCATGTAAATAGATCAACTGATACGGTGGCGTATGATCCACAAGGGCGCGTAAAGCGGCTCTGAGCGATGGAAATAGCAAAACGCCACTGATTGTCAAAATGATGGGTACCAGAGGTAACCAAAGCCCCGGTAACAGCGACAAAAACTCGGCAGAGGTATAGATTCCTTTGAGAGCCAAACTGGCATTTATTATTCCCAACAAAACGAGAACAGCTAATAACACATAAATTGATCGCGCCTCACTGGCTGTGAGAAGTGAGCGTTTCTTTAAACGGTGTGTAACGATTACGACAAAGGAAACAATGGCAATCACTAATAGAGGTAAAGTAGTAAATTTCATGGTTTTCTCCGTTATTTAAGTAAGTGTATATGCACTAAATATGACAATATACTTATGCCACAAAATTTTGTTCAGTATTAAATACTGTGTATATACACCTGTATTCTGGCACAGATAATAATGTCGTTGTCTGGAATTTTCAAGCATTTTTTTTTCATCGGTTCATTTAAGCTTTACTCTGCGATCTTTCGGTACTTTGCTGTTCGATGAAAAAGGGCGTTTATTCTGCCTGCACTTACTTAATATAACGATATTTAGTTACTATATAACGAAAAAATGTAAATAACGAATTTTCGTAATCCTTCACCGATCACAAGATGCCACAAAATCCAATTTTATTCAGTAGGTTATGAAATATCGTTGATCTGGCATGATCTGTGAAACAACAGAGAAAGTACACAAGGAGAGGACACAAAAGCACGGAAGCACTTACTGCTTGTTGGCGGACGGCGTCTCGCAACCAGGCTCATTTTTGTTAAATTATTGTAATGCTGGAGAAAAAGAATGGAAAATATCAATAGACCACCCTTTACCCTAGAAACCGCGACACAAAAAGTGCGCCTGGCGGAAGATGCTTGGAATACACGCGAACCCGAAAAGGTATCGCTAGCCTATACCATTGACAGTAGCTGGCGTAACCGATCTGAATTCATAAAAGGCCGAGGGGAAATAGTGCCGTTTTTACAGAAAAAATGGGCCAGGGAATCGGATTACCGGCTGATAAAAGAACTGTGGGCATTCAAAGATAACCGGATTGCTGTCCGTTTCGCTTATGAATGGCATGACGATTCGGGGAATTGGTTTCGCTCATATGGGAATGAGAACTGGGAATTCGATGATAACGGACTGATGCGGCTCCGTATCGCAAGCATTAACGATCTGCCTATCAGCGAGGCTGAGCGTAAGTACCACTGGCCGCTGGGCCGACGCCCTGATGGCCATCAAAATTTGTCCGACCTTGGGTTATGACGAAATTGTCAAACGCTTATATAATTTTAACTCATTGAAAATATAATATAAAAATTATAATCATTAGCTCACTCTAATTGACGATAAATCGTTAATGACGAATTTTAGTTGTAAAAATCATGAAATGACGTTATTTTTGAAGTAGAAAACTAACTGGGAGCTAATGAGTGATGAACAGGAAGAAATCCGCATCCAGCACGATTTTGCCGACATAGTGGGACAAAGCGATGCCATCCAGCAGGTGCTGCATCAGATCGAATTGGTTGCACCAACCCTTGCAAATGTTTTGATCACGGGTGAATCAGGGACTGGAAAAGAGCTGATTGCTAGGGCGATTCATGAGCGCAGCGAGCGTAGCAAGCGTCCACTGATTCGGGTTAATTGTGCGGCCATTCCACGCGAGCTTTTTGAGAGCGAGTTCTTTGGCCATGTAAAGGGGTCTTTTACTGGTGCGCTGAAAGATCGTGCTGGCCGTTTTGAACTGGCGGACGGTGGCACGATCTTTTTGGATGAGGTTGGCGAAATACCGTTGGATATGCAAAGCAAGCTATTACGTGTGCTACAGGAAAGAGAGTTTGAACGTGTGGGTGAGGAACGAACCCGAGCTGTCGATGTGCGTGTGATTGCAGCGACCAACCAGGATATGAAAGTCGATGTCGAGGCTAATAAGTTTCGGGAGGACCTCTTCTACCGGCTTAACGTCTTTCCGATTGAGGCGGTTCCACTGCGGCAACGAATTCAGGACATCCCCCTTCTGTTACAGCATTTTATTAGCATAATCAGCAGCAAGCTCAACCTGCCTGAACCGCGCCTCACACAAGCCAATGTGAAACAGCTACAGTCCTACCAGTGGCCTGGAAATATCAGGGAATTGCAGAACGTGATTGAACGGGCGATCATTTTGAGCAAGGGCGGTCGATTGCAGTTCAAATTACCAACAACCAGCAAGGAACCAGATACCAGTCTTCGTGCCTCGTGGGAGCCCTCATCGGAACTGCCTTACACCGAGACTGAACGTCTTGAACGTGATCGGATAAACATCATGGCGGCTCTGCAATTCGCAAAAGGAAAAATATCGGGAACAGACGGTGCGGCAGAATTCCTCTGCATCAAACCGACGACACTGGCATCCCGGATGAAAAAATTAGGGATCAAAAAGACTCCGAATCCCTCCTAATGTTTTTGATGGACAACTCTATTGAACTGAAATCTTTTTCTGCATCACCTTGGTTGCCGCGTTCAGAGACGTGTGCAAGGTTTCCCACTGTTCAGTTCCCAAAATAGAAGCCAAATGAGTCTGCGCCTTTTCCCAGAGAGGGAAGGCTTCATCAAGGGCATTGCGCCCATTATCAGTCAAAGCAATATTCTTGAGACGGCGATCTTGACCGGGGAAAGTTTTAATAAGTCCATCACGTTCCAAGGGTTTTAGATTGCGCGTGAGCGTGGTCCGATCCATCATCATTACATCAGCCAACCGCTTCATCGTCGCCGAACCTAAAAGAGATAATGCCGTCATTAAAGAAAATTGCGTGGGAGTCAAACCACTGGGTTGCAAATACTCCGTGTAGATTTTGGTGACCATTCTGGACGTTTGACGCAACTTGTTCAGGGCACAGTTTTCTGCAACAGATACAAAATTGTTCATTGTTTTTGGAAATCGCGCTTAATATTAACATTTGTGTTGTGTATATACACTTTTTTGAGTGAGTCTGTCAAGCAGATTGTTAGGCTTCCCTCCAAAAATGTTTGACATGTTGAAACATATTTGATAAATTAATTTTGCAAGTGAGGCTAGGGATGTGCACCCCGAAAAACCGAAATCGTCTAGCGGCCTGCCTCACTTCCTATTATTAATTAGACGTATATCTTATAGACGAGGTATATTATATTATGACAGAAAGAAAAGCAGCAAGCGTAGGGTGCGTCCTACGCACCAATGCCATTAAGTTAAGGGCAACCACTAGGGCATTGCCCCTACAAAAAATCACGGTTCACGTAGGGGCAATCCTTTATGGTTGCCCTTAACTTAATGGCATTGGTCCTACGCACCCTCTCCGCACATCGTTAAATTAAAAGCGAGCGTAGAGTGCCTCCCAATTTTTGATGTCGGTGTATATTTTTCGTGCGTGGAAAGAGGGTGCGTAGGACGCACCCTACGCGAAAAGACTGCGCGGCTTGGGCTCCCTCCAAAAATGTTTGACATGTTAGGATATATTTGATACTTTGTTCATCCAAGTGAGGCTAGGGATGACGTCCCCGAAAAACCGAAAATCATCTGGCGGTCTGCCTCACTTTCATTTAGCCAGATTATACTACCGATGAGGTATATTTATGACCGAACGAAAAGCCGTTTTTTATGGACAAGTCGAGTTAATACCCGGTATTGTTTGTGATGGTTATGTGTTAACTGATGACACTGCCGTGATGAGTGAACGTGGGACTGCGGAGTTGTTGGGAATACATCATAAATCTTTGCAGAGCGTGGCGGTTAACTGGCCTCCAAAAACGCTTGAACCGTTTATTGACAAGGGTTTGAGCGTGGCGGTTAACCGTGTAGAAGTCACAGCCAAAGATAATCCACACAAAGGTAGAAAAATTATTGTTTATGAAACTTCTTTTATTGAGTCTTTTATTCGTGGTTATGCGTTAGCATTGGCACATCGTAAATTACGAAAAATTCAAAGACATATTGGAGAAAGATGTGTCATTTTGCAATCATCTTTAGTGCTAACTGCCTTAGAAGTTGCCATCAAACAAGCCTGTGGACTCTCCCCCAATATCCAGCAAACCGCACAAAAAAACTACATAGATGTGGTAAAACTCATCAAAGAGTTTGGCTTTACCTGCACCGCTGGTGATGACATTGCCATCAAAAAAGACATCACCCAATTCCTTAATGTGCCTGAAAGCACCCTCAATAGTTTTCTTAGAAAACACAAAAACGACATCCAACCCATTCAATTGAATTCAGCAACTATTCGCTCTTTCGGTGGTAAAGCCTCACGGATGAATGGTTATCACCTTGATGATGTGACTAAAATCGCTTTGGGTATGGACTCTGTTATTGGCATTGAACTCAAAAAGCAAGTTTTTGGGCAGATTGGCTCTTTTGCTAAACCAGAAACATCAAGCGAAGTCCAATGGCAAAAAGTGCTGTCATCAGTGTTTGAAGGTTTTGACTTGCATTTTAACTATCCGATTGGTCCCTACAAGGTTGATTTCTTTGTGGCAAAGTTGATGTTGGTTTTAGAATGCAACGGCTATTGTCATCGCTACTATGATCCCAAGCAAGAAAAAGTACGGGAAAAGCTGATTACTCAAAAATATAGCTTAGTTCGTTTTCATCACCAAATCAGTTTAGAAACACTCTTCAACGGCATTTTACAAGCCAAACCCGGTACGATGGTTAAGTTATACGATTTAAAACAGCTTGGAAAAGAAATGCCTTTTAAGGTCAATTCATTAAACGCATAAATGGCCTAACAAAATGCTCCAGCGGACATGCTACCCCGTGCCGCTGAGCTTGGTGTTATGTTTAAAAACAACAGAAATCTGCTCTTTTAGTTAACTTTAAGGAGATAAGCAAGATGAGAATGTGGGTTTTTAGAGTTCCAACCGGCCCAGGTGGTGATCCAGTGGGAAGGGCTTGTTCGCCTAATGAACTAAACCCATCTGAAATGGGAGTTGGCGCGGTCAAGTCAGAAGAGTATTGTGAAATAAACTATGACAATAGCCTTGAATTTGTGTTGAGAGAGCTTTTCAAGAAAAAGAATCTTCGGCAAGGTTGGTGCGTTCCAACATTGGATCTTAGGCTTCCAGAAGATGTATGGATCGGTAAATACATATTAGCAGCCAAAAAGTATTGGAATTCAGAGATAGGCTGCGACTCTGCAAGAGGCAGGAGAAATATAATATCAAGAATGCTCAGCATGAGACCCGGAGATATTATTTTCCTACCCCAAATAACAGATAAAGGAGAATATAATCATCACTTTACAGTAGTAACCGTTTGAGATAACTATTTTTTTGAAGACAGGAGTCAAGATAACCAAAAAGATTTCGCCCATATTATCAAGGTAAAAAAAATACAAACATTCCCATATCCCTCCGGCGATATCTCCGATGCAATATTTGGAGCACCTTTCATGACGGCGATTGATCCTATTGAAGAATATTACGCTAATAATGTGTATTCCAAGTTACATGGGTTTATTGCCACTAATTATCAAACCTAACATGCGCATCCAGCAAGCGTAGGGTGCGTCCTGGGCACAAATAAACGGCACATCGTTAAATTTAAAAGCGAGCGTAGAGTGCCTCCCAATTTTTGATGTCGGTGTATATTTTTCGTGCGTGGAAAGAGGGTGCGTAGGACGCACCCTACGCGAAAAGACTGCGCGGCTTGGGCTCCCTCCAAAAAGGTTTGACATGTTAGGATATATTTGATATTCACTTCACCCAAGTGAGACTAGGGAAGTCGTCCCCGAAACGAAGTAACGGAGCGGAGATCAAAACCGAAATCATCTGGCGGTCTGCCTCACTTTTATAGCATGGCGGTTAACGGGCCTCCAAAAGTACTTAAACCGTTCATTGATAAGAGTTTTATCAGGGCGGTTAACCGAGTAAAAGTCGTTGCTAAAAATAGTCCCTATCAAGGCAGAAAAACATAGATGCCGTCAAATTCATCAAAGAGTTTGGCTTTACCTGCTCCGCTGGTGATGACATTGCCATCAAAAAAAGACATCACCCAATTAAATGCTCCAGCGGACAGGCTACCGCTGAGCTTGGTCGTTATGCTCTGCTTTTTGCACCGAGGAGAATACGCATGGAACTTTATCAAATTGATGCTTTTGCAAATAAGCCATTTGAAGGCAACCCTGCTGCCATTTGTCCGCTTGAAAGTTGGCTACCTGATGAACTGATGCAATCAATAGCAACTGAGAATAATCTTTCTGAAACCGCTTTTTTTGTTCCAAATGATTCGGGTTATCAGATTAGGTGGTTCACTCCTGTACATGAAGTAAATTTATGTGGTCATGCAACTCTTGCCGCTGCTTATGTTATATTCACCATCCTTGATCACAAGGAAAATAAAATCTCATTTGCCTCAAAAAGCGGAATTTTAACCGTCACCAGAGATGAAGAATGCTTGGAAATGGATTTTCCGACACAACCGCCAAAACAATGCAGTATACCTGAGCAAATTATCAAAGCATTTGGAATCCCACCTATCGAATGCCTTAAATCTGAAGATTACTTAGTCGTTTTTGAAAATGAAGAGTGCATATTAAATGCTAAACCCAATATGTCCCTACTGAGTGAACTAGACTTGAGGGGTGTAGCAATTACCGCCAGAGGAAACAACTACGATTTTGTCACCCGATTTTTTGCTCCAAAGTATGGAATAAATGAAGACCCGGTAACGGGTTCGGCATTTACTCAACTTATCCCATATTGGTCAAAAAAGCTCGGAAAAAATAATTTAACCGCAAAGCAAATGTCAAAACGAGGTGGTGAGGTTGGTTGCGTATATGCAGGTGAGAGAGTGCTAATTTCAGGTAAAGCCACAAAATATATGGCGGGCAAGATTGAAGTATAAAGCTAACAAATCTCAGGCAGAGTTAATCGTGGCAACGTTTATTTCAACATTGGGTGCGGGAAATCCTGGCACCCAAAATACAAGCCAAATGAAAGCGAGCGTAGGGTGCGTCCTACGCACCATCCATTCGCGCACCATTAATCCACAAGTGTAGGGTGCGTCCTACGCACTTTTCCTCTTAATTTGTGCGGAGTACGCACCCTACAAAACTACACACTCTACCTAAAAAGGTGCGTAGGACGCACCCTACGCTTGCTGACCGTTCTACCTTAATGTCCTACGCACCCTCTCCGCACATCGTTAAATTTAAAAGCGAGCGTAGAGTGCCTCCCAATTTTTGATGTCATGTCGGTGTATATTTTTCGTGGAAAGAGGGTGCGTAGGACGCACCCTACGCGAAAAGACTGCGCGGCTTGGGCGTTAGGCACGTCCTCCCTCCCAAAATGTTTGACATGTTAAAATATATTTGATATTTTTATCGCGCAAGTGAGGCTAGGGGTGACGTGTTCCAATAAAAAGTGGTTTAACAATAGAGTATTTACGCATAACAATGCAAAATATCAACCCGTTGAATTGATTTACAAATAAAATCATAATTATGGAAAAATATCTAAGCTCAAGTGAAATCATAGACTGGAAAACGCCTTTGGTTTTGGAAAAAGCCAAGGCACTTTCTCAAGATTTGCTCAATCCAGAAGATATAGCAAAAAAATGTTTTGAGTATGTCAGAGATGAGATAAAACATAGCAATAAATTGAACCCTGTGACATGCAAAGCTTCAGAAGTCCTGAAATACAAAACGGGTTATTGCTATGCCAAAAGCCACCTACTGGCAGCATTATTAAGAGCCAATAAAATTCCAGCGGGTCTTTGTTACCAAAGGCTCACTATTGATAACGATAGACCACCATTTTCTTTGCATGGTCTTAATGCCGTCTATTTACCAGATATTGGATGGTATCGCCTCGATGCCAGAGGAAATAAAGACGGCGTTGAGGCAGAATTCACTCCTCCAATAGAAAAACTGGCATTTTCAATCGTTTTTGAAGGTGAAGCCGATTTTACTTCGTTACTTCGTTTCCAGAAATCTGGTCAGAGCCGTTACCTCAAGTCATAAGAGTGCTTGCTAATAGCTTTCAGGAAGTGGCGGAAAATCTGCCAGATGTTGAAATAATAACCAAGAGCTTACAATAGTGTTATCTTTCGATGTGATTATAATTGGTGCAGGCGCTGCTGGTATGATGTGCGCTATTGAAGCGGCTAAGCGTGGACGCAAGGTGCTGCTTTTGGAACACTCTCGCAAGCCAGGCAATAAAATTCTAATGGCTGGTGGTGGCCGTTGTAACTTCACGAATATGAATATTGATGCCAGCAATTTCATTTCTCATAATCCACATTTCTGCAAATCGGCATTAAGCCGTTATACGCAATGGGATTTTATTGCTATGGTCAATGAACACAATATTCCTTATCACGAACGTGACCATGGTCAACTTTTTTGCAATGAGAGTTCAAAAGATATTTTGGATATGCTGCGCTCTAAATGTGAAGGTGTTGAAATACGTGTTAAGACATCAGTCACAAAAGTAGCGACTATTATAGGGGGGTTCTCAGTGCATGGGGAGAGCCAGATATGGAAGTGTGAATCCCTAGTCATTGCCACTGGTGGCTTGTCTATTCCTACGGCGGGTGCGACACCGTTTGGCTACCATATTGCTGAGCAATTCGGTATAAAAGTATGGCCACCGTCAGCAGGGTTAGTGCCATTTACCTTAAAACCCGAAGAACGCATGGCGCCATTATCAGGTATCTCAGTGGATGTCACAGTGAGCTGCAATGGGCAAAGTTTTCGTGAAAACATTCTTTTCACACACCGAGGATTAAGTGGGCCTGCTATTTTGCAAATTTCTAATTATTGGTATTCCGGTCAAAACGTGTGTATTAACTGGTTACCCGACATGGAACTAGATAAATTAATTTTTGCAAGGGCTAAAAGTAATCCTAAACAACACCTTAAAACTTTTATTGGGACTCTATTGCCACAGAGATTAGTAGCACTTTTAATAGATGAAAATCTGGCAGAAAAACCGTTAAACCAACTCACTCATTCTCAGATAAAGAATCTTACTCTAACGCTAAAGTCATGGCAGATAAAACCGGCGGGAACAGAAGGGTATAGAACAGCGGAAGTCACACAAGGAGGTGTTGATTGTGACAGTCTTTCATCGAAGACAATGGAATCTAAAACACAAATAGGACTTTATTTTATTGGAGAGGTAGTTGATATGACTGGTTGGTTAGGCGGTTATAATTTGCAGTGGGCTTGGTCCTCTGGATGGTGCGCGGGTCAATATGTGTAAGTAGCGGGCTCCCATAAAAAAGGTTTGACATGTTAGAAGATATTTGATAGCTTTGTTGTGCTCGTTCGGCTAGGGATGTCGACCCCGAAAAACCGAAATCATCTGGCGGTCTGCCGAACGATCATTCAGCCAGATTATACTACCGATGAGGTATATTTATGACCGAGCGAAAAGCCGTTTATTATGGGCAAGTCGAGTTAATACCCGGCATTGTTTGTGATGGTTATGTCTTGGATGACGATACCGCAGTGACTCGTTCGCGTGGGACTGCGGAGTTGTTAGGAATGGATCACATGACCTTAAATCGCGTGGAGACTACTTGGCCTCCAAAAACTCTGAAACCGTTTGTTGATAAGGGTTTGAGCGTGGAGACTACTTTAGTAAAAGTAGTCGCAAAAAACAGCCCACATAAAGGCAGAAAAATTGTTGTCTATAATAGCAATATTATAGAAACAATAATTCGTACTTATGTTATGGCAAGTGGACATAATGCACTTCAGAAAAATCAATTACATATTGGAAAAAGATGTTCAATTTTAGTTTGCGCTTTGACTAGAGCTGCATTGGAAGCTTCAATAAAACAAGCCTGCGGATTAACTCCCAATATCCAGCAAACCGCCCAAAAGAACTACATAGATGCCGTCAAACTCATCAAAGAGTTTGGCTTTACCTGCACCGCTGGTGATGACATTGCCATCAAAAAAGACATCACCCAATTCCTTAATGTGCCTGAAGGCACCCTCAATAGTTTCCTTAGAAAACACAAAAGCGATATCCAACCTATTCGACTAAATTCGGCAACAATTCGCTCTTTCGGTGGTAAAGCCTCACGAATGAATGGTTATCACTTGGATGATGTCACAAAAATTGCCTTGGGAATGGATTCTGTTATTGGCATTGAACTCAAAAAGCAAGTTTTTGGGCAAATTGGCTCTTTTGCTAAACCTGATACCTCAGCGGAAGTTTAATGGCAAAAAGTGTTGTCATCAGTGTTTGAAGGTTTTGACTTGCATTTTAACTACCCGATTGGTCCCTACAAAGTTGATTTTTTTGTGGCAAAGTTGATGTTAGTTTTAGAATGCAACGGCTATTGCCACCGCTATTACGATCCCACACAAGAAAAAGCACGGGAAAAGCTAATTACCCGAAAATATAGCTTAGTTCGTTTTCATCACCAAATCAGTTTAGAAACACTCTTCAACGGCATTTTACAAGCTAAACCGGGTACGATGGTTAAGTTATACGATTTAGGACAGCTTGGAAAAGAAATTCCTTTTAACGTCAATCCATTAAACGCACAAATGGCCTAACTTTGCGCGGCACCCGACCACACATAGCGAAGTGTGGCGAGTGAGCTTTATCGTTAGCTGCAAAAAAGATAAACACGGTGCCTTTATGTTAATAACAGATGTACACACCCTTCCAAATATTTCAGATGCCGTTGAGACCATTGTGGATATTCATGAGAAGTACTTTGTACAACGTCTTGGATGGGGTGTCGCTTTTAAGGATGATGTGAGGGAGTATCTTGAGGAATTACTACAGCATTTTCAGCTAACAAGAGACGGTCTTTGGGTTGCCAGAACTGGCGATAGAATAATAGGATCTATTGCTATTGATGGTCGAGAAGGGGGGCCTGAATGTGCCAGACTTCGTGTATATATAGTTGATAATGAACACCATCTCCAAGGCATTGGTAAGAGATTATTAGAACAGGCAATAGTATTTTGTAGCACAAATGGTTACAAGAGAATCGAACTCTGGACGTTTGACAATTTATATGAAGCAAAGGCGTTGTACACCAACTACGGCTTTAGAAAATTAAAGGAAAGAGATGTTGAATATTGGGGATGTCAACTTCGTGAACAGTTATTTTGTCTCGAACGGCTCCCATAAGGTTTTCACCCAAGGCATACCAAGCGCTAAAACCAGTTGAAGAGAGTTCTGATAAACACAAAGAAACATGGGTACAAGTCAGGAGCGGGTGGCATTGGGTCAGTGTAGATTTATTTTTAGCTGCCGTTCTTCTCATCATAATTTCTACAACCAATATAATTATTGCAAAACAAGAACTTCTATTGTTGCTCAGCATTTATTATTTTGTGTGTGGTGTCGTTTGGCTAAGTACGGTTGTGGTATCCAAAAACAGCAACAAGCAAATTATGGTTCTTGGGCAGTGGATATTCTGCTTTATCATGAGCGGTTTAATCATTTGGGGTCGTGGCTAAAATGCCTAACAATGAAGTGAACTTTTGCTGCCGCTGATGTGAGCGTTAGGCACGTTCAAACCTCCCTCCAAAAAGGTTTGACATCTTGAAACCTATTTGATAATCTGCTCGTCATCGTTCGGCTAGGGATGTGCACCCCGAAAAACCGAAAATCATCTGGCGGCCTGCCGAACGATCATTTAGCCAGATTATACTACCGATGAGGTATATTTATGAGCGAACGAAAAGCCATTTATTATGGACAAGTCGAGTTAATACCCGGGATTGTTTGTGATGGGTACATCTTGGATGATGATACCGCCGTTATGAGTGAACGGGGAACTGCTGACTTATTAGGAATGAAACATGCTTCTTTGCAGAGCGTGGCAGTTAACTGGCCTCCAAAAACACTTAACTCATTCATTGATAATGATTTTAGCGTGGCAGTTAAATCTGTAGAAGTTATAGCAGATAACAACCCACATAAAGGCAGAAGAATTAACGTTTATGATACTTCATTTATCGAATCTTTTATTCGTGGCTACGCTCTAGCATTTGCAAATGAAACTCTTAGGCCAAACCAAAAACATATTGGCAAAAGATGTTCTATTTTAGCTTGTGCTTTAATTAAGACAGTATTGGACACTGCCATCAAACAAGCCTGCGGACTCTCTCCCAACATCCAACAAACTGCCCAAAAAAACTACATAGATGCTGTCAAACTCATTAAAGAGTTTGGCTTTACCTGCACCGCTGGTGATGACATTGCTATCAAAAAAGACATCACCCAATTCCTTAATGTACCTGAAAGCACCCTCAATAGTTTTCTCAGAAAACACAAAAGCGATATCCAACCTATTCGACTCAATTCGACAACTATTCGTTCTTTCGGTGGTAAAGCATCACGCATGAATGGTTATCACCTTGACGATGTGACCAAAAGACTCTGTCATTGGCATTGAACTCAAAAAGCAAGTTTTTGGGCAAATTGGCTCTTTTGCTAAACCTAATACCTCAGCGGAAGTTCAATGGCAAAAAGTGTTGTCATCAGTGTTTGAGGGTTTTGACTTGCATTTTAACTATCCGATTGGTCCCTACAAGGTTGATTTTTTTGTGGCAAAGTTGATGTTGGTTTTAGAATGCAACGGTTATTGCCACCGCTATTACGATCCCACACAAGAAAAAGCACGGGAAAAGCTGATTACCCAAAAATATAGCTTAGTTCGTTTTCATCACCAAATCAGTTTAGAAACACTCTTCAACGGCATTTTACAAGCCAAACAGGGTACGATGGTTAAGTTATACGATTTAGAACAGCTTGGCCAACAAATGCCTTTTAACGTCAATTCATTAAACGCACAAATTGCCTAACAAAATGCGGAGGCGGACATGCTACCGCGTGCCGCTGAGCTTGGTGTTAGCTTTCAAATAGGAAATTTATATGGAAACAAGCTTAAACATTGAAATTGATGAGGAAATAACCTTTCAGCGAGCGTAGGGTGCGTCCTACGCACCATCCATTCGCGCACCATTAATCCACAAGTGTAGGGTGCGTCCTACGCACTTTTCCTCTTAATTTGTGCGTCCTACGCACCCTACAAAACTACACACTCTACCTAAAAAGGTGCGTAGGACGCACCCTACGCGAGCGTAGCTTGCTCCTTTCCACCTTATAACCGGTGCGTAGGACGCACCCTACTCTTGCTATCAAAAAGTAAATGAATTAAAAGGTGAAAACCCAGAGATAATGTATCAAAACATCATGGCGGGACATCACATTGATCGTTGTGTATTGTATGTTTTCAGGTGTGCCGTTTATTACGCTAGTAATTCTGTCCATGAGCCAGAATCATTAAAATGGTGGAACTGGAAGGATGGAAAAATAGAACAAGGCATGCACTCGGACGGCAAAACACGGAGAGATTTTTGAAAGATAAAAAAGTCACTTGGAGCGTGCCAGTGATTGACGGCGTTATGTTGAAAGAAGTGCAATTAATCTGTCAATCCCTAGTTGCTCGCTTTAATCGGCAAAGGAATTAGCCGCGCAGACACAATTATCATTAACAATCACATCCAAAAGCGGCATTGGCAAAAAAACGCGCCACTTTTTGCCGCCGCTGATGTGAGCGTTAGGCACGTTCAAACCTCCCATAAAAAAGGTTTGACATATTAGAATATATTTGATAGCTTTGTTGTGCTCGTTCGGCTAGGGATGTCGACCCCGAAAAACTGAAAATCATCTGGCGGTCTGCCGAACGATCATTTAGCCAGATTATACTACCGATGAGGTATATTTATGACCGAGCGAAACGAAGTAACGAAGCGAAGCGAGATCAAAGCCGTTTTTTATGGACAAGTCGAGTTAATACCCGGCATTGTTTGTGATGGTTATGTCTTGGATGACGATACTGCTGTGATGGGTATAATTGGAACAGCAGAACTTTTATCCGTACACTATAAAGCTTTGCAGAACATTGCGACTAAAGGTATCCCAAAAGTCCTTGAACCCTTTATTGATAAGGGTTTGAACAATGCGACTAAAACGGTTACAGTGGTAGCACCAAATAGTCATCATAAAGGGCGAGAAATTAATGTTTATGATAGCCTTTTTATCGAATCTTTGATACGAGCTTATGCTTTCGCCCTTGCGAGTGATAAACTCCGCGATACACAAAAACATATTGGGAAAAGATGTGCGATGTTATCAGCAAGTTTGGTTAGGACAGCCCTAGAAGTTGCCATCAAACAAGCCTGCGGACTCTCTCCCAATATACAACAAACGAAGTAACGAAGCAAACCGCCCAAAAGAACTACATAGATGCCGTCAAACTCATCAAAGAGTTTGGCTTTACCTGCACCGCTGGTGATGACATTGCTATCAAAAAAGACATCACCCAATTCCTTAAAGTGCCAGAAAGCACCCTCAATAGTTTTCTCAGAAAACACAAAAGCGATATCCAACCTATTCGACTCAATTCGGCAACTATGATCTCCGCACAGCGAAGTTACTTCGTTTCGCTCTTTCGGTGGTAAAGCATCACGCATGAATGGTTATCACTTGGATGATGTCACAAAAATCGCTTTGGGTATGGACTCTGTTATTGGCATTGAACTCAAAAAGCAAGTCTTTGGGCAAATTGGCTCTTTTGCCAAACCAGCAACGAAGTAAACATCTGCCGAAGTTCAATGGCAAAAAGTGTTGTCATCAGTGTTTGAAGGTTTTGATTTGCATTTTAACTCGTGCCGCTGAGCTTGGTGTTAGCTTTCAAATAGGAAATTTATATGGAAACAACCTTAAACATTGAAATTGATGAGGAAATAACCTTTCAGTTGAAAACGGCAGCCAAACGCCTTGGCATAAAAAATATCAAAAACTTAGCTATACAATTTATTCGTCAAGGAATTGCTTTATCATCTGCACCCACTTTACCAGTCTATAATGATTTAGACTCGCTGGCTGGTACTTGGACAGAAGAAGAAAAAGCGTTTTTATCAACTGTGTCTGATTTTTCTCAGATAGAGGAGGCACTGTGGCATTAAAGAAAGTGCTTGAATTGCTTATTGATACGAATGCTTATGCTGCTTTTAAACGTGGACACCCACAAGCTGTTGTAATAACTCCCCGCGTTACCATCTTGACTATAGATAATAATACAGCCGAGTACTCTGCAAATATTTATAAACTATTAAAAAATAAAGGTAAACCTATTCCAACGAATGATATGTGGATTGCAGCCATGGCATTACAACATGACTTTGCTTTACTCACTTATGATAAACATTTCACTAATGTAGATAACTTATTATATGGTCAACAATTAAAAGACTTTCTTCCCTCAATCACTAACACTGCTAACTACCAGTGAGGTATATTGATAATATTGAACTCAAAAAGCAAGTCTTTGGGCAAATTGGCTCTTTTGCTAAACGAAGTAACGAAGCGAGTGTAGGGTGCGTCCTACGCACCTGTTAGGAAATTTGTGCGTGGGACGCACCCTACGCTTGCTCCAAAAATGTTTGACATGTTGGAATATATTTGATAGCTTTGTTGTGCAAGTGAGGCTAGGGAAGTCGACCCCGAAACGAAGTAACGAGCGAAGCGAGATCAAAGCAGAATTCGTCTGGCGGCCTGCCTCACTTCCTATTAACCAGACATATTGACAGACGAGGTATATTTATGACCGAGCGAAAAGCCGTTTTTTATGGACAAGTCGAGTTAATACCCGGCATTGTTTGTGATGGGTACGTCTTGGATGATGACACTGCTGTTATGAGTGAACGGGGGACAGCGGAGTTGTTAGGTATGAACCATAAAGCCTTACAGGGCATGGCGACTACTGGCATTCCAAAACGACTTAAACCATTCATTGATAAGGATTTTATCATGGCGACTACTTTGGTAAAAGTAACCGCAAAAGGTAGTCCATATGAAGGTAGAAAAATTATTGTTTATAATAGTCATATTATAGAATCATTAATGCGTGCATATACTATGGCACTTGGAAATAAAGTGTTACAAAAAAATCAGATGCACATTGGACTAAGGTGCGTACTGTTATTGTCAGCACTTGTTCGTACCGCTTTAGAAGCTTCAATCAAACAAGCCTGCGGACTCTCCCCCAAAATCCAACAAACCGCCCAAAAAAACTACATAGATGCCGTCAAACTCATCAAAGACTTTGGCTTTACCTGCACCGCTGGTGATGACATTGCCATCAAAAAAGACATCTCCCAATTCCTTAATGTACCTGAAAGCACCCTCAATAGTTTTCTCAGAAAACACAAAAGCGATATCCAACCTATTCGACTCAATTCGGCAACTATGATCTCCGCGGAGCGAAGTTACTTCGTTTCGCTCTTTCGGTGGTAAAGCATCACGCATGAATGGTTATCACTTGGATGATGTCACAAAAATCGCTTTGGGTATGGACTCTGTTATTGGCATTGAACTCAAAAAGCAAGTTTTTGGGCAAATTGGCTCTTTTGCTAAACCTGATACCTCAGCGGAAGTTCAATGGCAAAAAGTGTTGTCATCAGTGTTTGAAGGTTTTGACTTGCATTTTAACTATCCGATTGGTCCATACAAAGTTGATTTTTTTGTGGCAAAGTTGATGTTAGTTTTAGAATGCAACGGTTATTGCCACCGCTATTACGATCCCACACAAGAAAAAGAACGGGAAAAGCTAATTACCCGAAAATATAGCTTAGTTCGTTTTCATCACCAAATCAATTTAGAAACACTCTTCAACGGCATTTTACAAGCTAAACCGGGTACGATGGTTAAGTTATACGATTTAGAACAGCTTGGCCAACAAATCCCTTTTAACGTCAATTCATTAAACTATTGTTAGGGGCACCAGTAATCATGGGCTTAGAAAGTGTTGAACTCGTACTTGACATGGAAGATACCTTTGGCATTTCCATATCAGACGAAGAGGCTGAACAAATTATCACGCCTAAACATGCTATTAGTTTGATCGCAAAAAAAGTACAAATTGGGGATGCTCAAACTTGTTTAACCCAAACTGCGTTTTATCGTGTTAGGAAAGTTTTGGTTAGTGAGTTTGGTGTAGAGCGAAACAGTATCAAAAATGAAAGCGATCTAACAAAACTCATACATAATATTGACAAACATCGGGAGTTTTGGGAAATAATTAGAGAAGAAACAAAAATCAAAGTAAAAGAATTTCCACATTTATCCCGACCTACCTGGGTTGTTTATTTAGCTTGGGCTATTTTTGGTGTTGGTACAATTTATTCAGGAGTGATGTTCGGCTTTGTCGTCGGCGTAATAATTGGCATTGCGCTATTTGCAATTGTAATGTTTCTAACGAAGAATATGGCAAAAATAATACCTTCACATTACAAAACTACCAACAAGCTAGTTCGTTTATTAGTCAGTAGAAATCCAACTGCGTTCAAGAAAAATGAACAATGGACACAAACACAAATCAGGGAGCTTGTAAAAGAGATAGTTATGGATGTTTTGGGAACTGAAAAGTATGATGAGGATTGGGAGTTTGTCGTCGATTTTGGTATCGGGTAATGGAAACTATGAGTACATACAACTGGAATGCACAAGACTATGAAAAACATTCTCAAGCCCAACAAAAATGGGCAAGAGAACTTATAAATAAATTATCCCTTCAAGGAACAGAGGATATTCTTGATTTAGGATGTGGTGATGGCAAGGTGACGGCTGAAATAGCCCAGTCAGTATGTGATGGATCAGTCATCGGTGTTGATAATTCAGCCTCAATGGTAAAGCTGGCCGCAGAACGATATCCAGCAGTTCCAAACCTAACATTCCAAGTGATGGATGCGAGTCATTTAAGATTTGATGAATGTTTTGATGTCGTCTTTTCAAACGCAGCATTACACTGGATCAAAAACCATCAACCCGTTGTAGAAGGATTGTATAGGAGCCTCAAGCCTAGAGGAAAAATACTCTTGCAAATGGGCGGAAAAGGTAATGCGGGCGTTATTTTGTCCGTGCTTTCAGAAATACAAGCCTATCAAAAATGGCAACCCTATTTTGAAAACTTTGAGTTTCCTTACGGTTTTTTTGGGGTTGAGGAATATGAATCAATGTTGCTGAACTCTGGCTTTAAAATAAATCGTGTCGAGCTTATTCAGAAAAAGATGGAACATGCTGGGAATACGGGGTTGGAGGGATGGATTCGTACCACATGGTTACCGTATACGGAACGAGTACCTGAAGAAAAAAGGGAGAAATTTATCGAAGCAATCTCGGAAAAATACATTGAGAGAGTGCCAATGGATACTGAAGGCAGAGTTCATGTGGCAATGATAAGGATTGAAGTTGAAGCTGAAAAAATCGCATAACAAGGCGCTGCACACGGAATCCATGCACTCCCGATCATCAATAGGGCGGCGTTCTCCAAGAGTGGATTGACGCAACGTTTCAGCATGGGATGGTAAAATCCATGGCACATATTTGCTTAGCTGTATAAGTTGATGGCGTTACAACTCAAACCGTCAGTTCCCCTTATAAACAGGGTGTATCGACACATCAATTGAGCCATCAATAGCTAAAAAAAAATGAGCCAACGTAAGCCGTTGAAATTATTATCTCCCCCAAAAGCGTTATATAGACTTGTCCCTTTTTAATTGTAGGGTGGGTGCCTGTGACAAATAGTGAAATTTTATTTGCATCTTGTAAAAATTTATTGTAGAATAGCGCCCCTCAATGCCGGTGTAGCTCAGTTGGTAGAGCAACCGCCTCGTAAGCGGTAGGTCGGACGTTCAAATCGTCTCACCGGCACACCCTTTCCCTTATAGGATTTTCAAGATGGCAGAAACCACAAAGAGCCGTCGCCCAATCTGCTAGATGCCTTTGAAAAACATTTCTCTCTGTCCTGACTCTCATAGTGCTTATTGTGGCCGTTTATGTGTTTTTTTTTGATTTACGTGGTGAGCACTGATCTGCATTCTATAACTCATTACGTTAATACCATAGCCACTCAAACGGTGCCCATGTCTCAAGATATACACGGTATCAGGACTGAGATCAATCTTTGCAAGAAATGAGTCAGTCCGTGGCAAAGATGCGCGTTTCTATAGAGCAGGTCAATCAATCCATGCTACAAGTCAATGCCATTAAGTTAAGCATAAATACGTTTTTTTTGTAGGGTGGGTAGAGCTTCGCTGCACCCACCAAATCGTTGAAATTTATAACAATGGTGGGTTGGGCGTCCCATAACGATGTTGCGCGGGCAACCACAAGGGATTGCCCCTACCCACCCTACAAAAAACCTTAACTTAATGGCATTGATGTTACAGGTATCTAATGATATAGCAAAAGTGCAGGAATCTGTGGGCACTCTCTCTGGAGATGTTGCGAATATACTCTACCCACCCTACATAATCTTATTTTTTTCAAGTACTTAAATACTTATGTCTAAGAGAGTGCGCGAGGCAAAGGAATGCCTGCCTGGACGCTCCGCGTCCTGCAACAAGTACAACGAATGTAAGACAACGAATAAAACAAACCATGCCACTACCATCCCTAATAAAATCCTGCTTAAGCACACTCTTGTCGGATATCATCCACGCCAAATCGTTGTAAAACTCTTTTAAATTCTTCTCCACATTCTGGAGTTAATGCCTCTTCCAAAAAAATGCCTTTATATTTATCAATGCCAAAACGAACTTGGACTTTGCTCAGATGGTTCTGAATAGCAGCACTACGAGCCGATGATGATGGACAGTTTATGGGATCAAAGACAAGCAAATAAACGAATTTGGTACTAACAAGTTTTTTCGCATCAATATTCACAATATCGGCAACCACTCGTTCATATAGAAGAAGACTTGCCAAAAGTTTAAATTGAAGCTTTTGTTTTTCTACCTTAACATTTTTACCTGCCTTGAATTCGACAAACAAGACATGCTCACTACCAAAAGCTAACATATCCACAGTGGATGGCTTGTTTTTTCCACTAAAATATTTCTGAGCTACCCAGTCAAAATCAATATATTTTTCCTCACTGACACAAAGTGTACGCTCATTAACCTGATCATAACTAATTTCCGTCAATGTTCGTTGACAATCTCCATACCATTGTTCAAACGCCGCTTGTAAATGTTGCATTAACTGATCCCTAACACGGTTTTTTCCAATTTCTGAAAAGGTAACGAAAGTGCCTCAAAAAGAGAACTTAAATCCTCAGTGACTTCTTTGACTTCAATGCCTTTATTAGTTAACTTATTCAAATAAAAATGAGTTTGCCCTTTGATACTCATATCACTATAGACTTTTAAGGCTTCAATCATATACGGGCTATGCGAATTAACTAGCACATAAACTTTATGCTGATTGACTAAGTTGACAATCAATTTAGCCAGTAAAAGTTGCCATTCTGGATGCAGATGATTTTCAGGCTCATCAATTATCAGTAATTGATCCGCTTTCAATTGATTATTTTCAGCTAACCTTTGAAACAAACCAAAATATTTAATACCGGCTGCTACATTCGTCAGCAAAATAGATTCATTTTGACGTTGAAACACGATTCGTTTGTCACGTTGTTCAAAACCACCTTGAATTATATGACGAATATTCTTCACTAAATCATTCGTTTGAGAATCTACTTGTGTATTAGTAATTTTTATATAAAGATCCCAAAAAATATAAGGATACTTAACTGAAAACGGTGCTATGTTTTGAGTAAATTCTTGATTTTGTTTGAGACGCAAAACCGTATCAAAAAAATCAACTAAATCCCACACAAAGGGGGTTTGAATGAAGGTTGTTTCTTTTAAAAAAGGGTGACGACAATCAAAACGTACACATTGGTGTTGAGAAAATTTGACTGAGTAAATAGGAACACCCTTATTTTGTACAATGACTTCACCCTCAGTCGATATTTGCGAATCAAACACCAAGTTAAGCATAGTATTCATTAACTGCTGGCGCTGATTAGTCGCTGCCATGTTATCCGCCTTGATGATGCTGAAAATAACCTTGCCGACAGTGCTTTTTCCTGTATCATTTTCACCAGCAATCACGGTTAAACCATCAAGAATAATTTTGGCTTTTGGTAATATTCCTATATTTTTTATGATTATTTCCATAGTTCTTACCTTAACCACAGTCGTTATTATTTCAGTGCAGGACGCGGAGCGTCCAGGCAGGCATTCCCACGCTTCGCTAAGGGAACAAGAAAAAAAAATGTTTTGATTTATTCTTGAATTTTCGCCACCATCTCTTCTATCCACTTTTCAGTCAACGCATTAATTTCTTTATAAGTTTTACCCTTTGACTCAATCACAGGACCAATAACAACCTTAATAGTCCCTGGTCGTTTGATAAAACTTTTGGGCGGCCAGAATTCTCCAGAATTCACTGCCACAGGTACCACCGGATAACCACTTTGCGCCGCTAACATAGCCCCCCCTACGCCATACCGTTTTTTTTCACCCGGATTGACTCGCGTTCCTTCTGGAAATATCACGACCCAATTTCCTTCTGCCAAACGTTGTTTTCCCTGTTCAAGAATTTTTTGCATAGATTGACGGAGATTTTTACGATCAAGGGCAATCGGTTTCAGACTTGCCAGCGCCCAACCAAAAAAGGGTATTCGTAATAATTCACGTTTGACGATCCAAACTTGCCTTGGAAAAATGACTTGAAAAATAATCGTTTCCCATGCTGATTGGTGTTTACTCAACAGAATCGCGGGGGTTGTAGGGATATTTTCGAGCCCTTCAACTTGATAGTTCAGTTGGCAGGTTTTTTCCAGCCACCAGTTCACAAAGTGTGCCCACTGATTCATCACTCGGTAACGTTGTCTAAACGGTAACGGTAATAGCAATACGCCTAAAGGACCAAATATTACAAGCGCCAGTGATATGCCTATATAAAATAAGAGAGAACGTAGCATTTTTCAGTTATCAGTTATCAGTTAGTCCAAAAAATTATCAACAACAGCCGCCAAATCGTCATACACAGGAACTTCCTCAAATCCTGCCATATTACCATTCAATGTCCCCTTGCCGGTTCGCACTAAGATCGGATTTGCGCCGGCGGCACTCGCCGCTTGTAAATCACGCAGCGAATCCCCCACCGCCAGCACATTGATTAATGAAATACCTAAGCGCTTGGCAATGTCGTGAAATAAGCCTGGACGTGGTTTACGACATTGGCAATCCTCATTCGGGCGGTGTGGACAAAAGAAAATCGCTTCAATCGTGCCACCCACTTGAGACAATTCGTTGTGCATTTTTTGATGGATTTGATGAAGTTCATTTATAGTAAATAAAGCACGCCCCAAACCAGATTGATTGGAGGCAACCACCACCCGATACCCAGCTTGGTTGAGGCGAGCAATCGCTTCTAAGCTGCCCGGTATCGCTTTCCATTCACAGGAGGATTTGATGTATTCATCAGAATCCTCGTTTATCACACCATCTCTATCAAGTATTACTAATTTTGGCATATTTTTTAGTTTGACATCATAAAAAGTGTAGGGTGCGTCCTACGCACCGCATTGAGCGTCATGGTGCGTAGGACCAATGCCACCTTCGTTAAGGGCAACCATAAAGGATTGCCCCTACAAACCGTTATATGACGTAGGGGCAACACCCTAGTGGTTGCCCTCGATACGATATGGCATTGGTGCGTAGGACGCACCCTACATATAAAAACAACCTTGACGATGTACTAGGGTGTTGTCCCTACAACGGACCTTTATGATGTAGGGGCAATCCTTTATGGTTGCCCTTAACGAAGGTGGCATTGTATACTTAACTTTTCACCTGTAAGCGCGAAATATCAGCCACCTGCAAAAACATATCGCGCACCTTTTGTAGAAAGGCCAAACGGTTAATACGCACCTTCATATCCTCGTCCATCACCAGCACTTCATCAAAAAAATTATCAACCGTTTCTCGTAAACTCGCCAAATGTTGCAAGGCGGTTTGATAGTCTCCCTGTTTTAGCAACGGCACCATTTTTTCGCTGACAACTTCCATTTCATTATACAAGCGCTTCTCAGCAGTCTGATTAAAGGCACTGGGATCAGGCTCAGATGGAAAGGATTCCTTGGCTTTTTTCAAGATATTATGGATACGTTTATTGGCACTGGCTAAACTCATCGCCGCCGGCAACGCTCGGAATGCTTCTATGCCACGAATCCGTCGATCTGTATCTAAGGGAGAAGTTGGGCGGCACACTAATACTGCCTCAATACTATCAAGATTGAATCCTTGTTCATGATAATATCCCCTTAAACGCTCTAGGGTAAAATCAAAGACTTGCTTATTCGTTTGCGCGTTGAGCAAAGGGTACGCCGCTTGTGCCTCTTCCAATAACTTATATATATTTAAAGGCAAAGGGCATTGTTCAATCATAATCCGTAAAACACCTATGGCAGCGCGACGTAAGCCAAAAGGGTCCTTATCACCCGTCGGTGCTTGCCCAATGCCAAAAATGCCGACTAAAGTATCCAATTTATCAGCAATGGCTAAAGCTTGCCCCAATGGAGTGCTTGGCAGCGCATCACCGCCAAAACGGGGCATATATTGTTCACGCAAGGCGATGCCTATCTCTTTATTGTCGGCATAATATTCTCCCATGATGCCCTGTAATTCTGGAAATTCGCCAACCATATCTGTCATCAAATCGCACTTGGATAATTGCCCTGCGCGGATACCTTGAGATTCTTCCGCCCCCAATTGTTTGGCAATGAAGCCAGACAATTTAGCAATTCGCTGGGATTTATCATATAAGCTGCCTAACTTCTTTTGGAAAATGACCGTTTTTAATTGTTCTAAACGACTCTCCAAGGATTTTTTATGATCCTGTTCCCAGAAAAAAGCGGCATCGCTCAAACGAGGACGAATCACCCGCTCATTGCCAGCCCGTACTACGTCTGGTTGACGGCTCTCAATATTGCTCACTGTGATAAAACGCGGCAATAATTTGCCCGCTTGATTGACCACATGAAAACATTTTTGATGGTTTTTCAGGGTCGCAATCAGTGCCTCGGGTGGGACTTCAAGAAATTTTTCATCATAGCTCCCCGTTACCGCCACAGGCCATTCTACCAAACTGGTCACTTCATTTAATAGGGCATCCTCAATCACCGCTTCACCGCCTATCTCTTCGGCGGCTTCTTCAACCAAGACTTTAATATGCTCATAACGCACCGCAAAAGCAGCAATGACATGACCTTGTTCTTCTAAGCGTTTAGTATAGTCACTCGCTTGGGCTAAGCTAATCGGCTCAGGATGATGAAAACGATGCCCCCGCGTCTCGCGCCCACTACGCACGCCAAAGATTTGGGTATCAATCACCTCTTCTCCGAATAAAATAACGAGCCAATGTACCGGGCGCACAAATTCAAAGGGTAAATCGCTCCAACGCATCCGTTTAGGGATAGGCAAGCCGGCTAAAGCCGCTTCAATGATCTCAGGTATCAAAGTGGCAGTGGCTTGCCCGGGCTGCGTACTGCGATGATACAACCAGGCACCTTTTTTAGTTTTTTGCTCTTCCAAATCAGCCACTTCCACGCCGCAGGATCGCGCAAATCCTAAAGCCGCTTTAGTCGGTTGCCCGTTTTTATCAAAAGCGGCAACGAGAGCAGGACCACGTCTTTCTGTTTCACGATCAGCCTGCATAGTCGCCACCCCTTTGATGACTACCGCTAAACGGCGCGGCGTCGCAAAAGGTGTCGCAACCATATAACTGATTTGTTTTTGCTCAAGTCCGCGACAAAGCCCTGAAGAAAAGGCTTCCGATAAGCCTTGCAAAGCTTTAGGGGGCAATTCTTCTGTACCTATTTCTATTAATAAGTCACGGGATTCAGAACTATCCCCCTTTAATTCTCCTTTTTCAAAGGGGAGAGTCTCGCTACTGGGTTGGGGTTGGGGTTGGGGTTGGGGGGACATCGGAAAATTCAAAGATTCACGGCGCTCATAATAAGCTTGAGCCACACCACGCGCCAGCGTCCGCACTCGCAAAATATAACGTTGTCGCTCCGTAACAGAAATGGCATGACGGGCATCGAGTAAGTTAAACGTATGAGACGTTTTAAGCATCAGCTCATAAGCCGGCAATGCTAAAGCTTTTTCAATCAGAGATTGGCTTTCTTTTTCATAAACATCAAATAAGTGAAATAATTCATCGACAGGGGCCTGTTCAAAATTATAGGCCGACATTTCCACTTCATTTTGATGAAAAACATCGCCATAAGTGACACCTTTTGTCCACACCAAATCATATACGCTTTCTACGCCTTGCAAATACATCGCAATGCGTTCCAAGCCATAAGTGATTTCCCCCGTCACTGGCTTACATTCTAAGCCGCCCACTTGTTGAAAATAGGTAAATTGGGTCACTTCCATCCCATTGAGCCACACTTCCCAACCCAATCCCCAGGCGCCGAGAGTTGGAGACTCCCAATTATCTTCCACAAAACGGATATCATGCACCAGCGGATCGATGCCGAGCATTTTTAAGGAGCCGAGATATAACTCTTGAAGATTCAGCGGCGATGGTTTTATAACCACTTGATATTGATAAAAATGTTGTAAGCGATTCGGATTTTCACCATAACGTCCATCGGTAGGGCGGCGGGATGGCTGTACATAAGCCGCACGCCAATGCTCAGGACCAATTGCCCGTAAAAATGTCGCTGGATGAAATGTGCCGGCGCCAACTTCCATATCATAAGGTTGCTGCAATACGCAGCCTTGTTTAGCCCAATACTCTTGTAGGGCGAGAATTAATGCTTGAAATGTCATTTCTTCAGTTTATCTATGTTGGGACGTCAAAAATTACATCATAAGGGCTTAAATTGGGAACATCAATAGTGCTTAATATTTTAATGACTCTCATAAAAAGCCACTCCCATATCGGTTTTTCCTCGCCTTTACCTGCAAGCACATCATCGCCAGTTAAAAATAACGGATTTAATATCTCACGACTTGGATTTCCAACAACCCCCCCCTCAATAGACACCTCGCCCCCATGCAATTTCGACAACAACAACTCAGTCTCCCGATCCGTAGCCGCAGTAATCACCCGCATACTTTTCCCCCCCCGCCCCTTAACGCGATAACTCACCGTCCTCACTGGGATTTTAAATCCCTCACTGGATAATAATACTTCCTCTATACGGTGTGAGGGATTCCTAACTACCCAATTTTCAACAGCTTTCACGTTTTTGAACAATTGCCCCATCCCTAATCCATCCAACTGCCTGTGCAAAAATTTGGGTGACAAGGACATCACTAAAGGAGCACCTTTGTTTAAAAAAAGGTGTTTTCTCATAACATCTCCCTTATCAACAATACTGGTATTCCGAATTTCTCGCGTAGTAATAAGCTCATCCACGATCAATCCGGGCAAAGGTACGTTACTCAACACAACTAACTTTTTGGGCAACCCACTATGATGAACCAATCGCAAACGATCAATCGCCTGAAGCGTCTCCTCCTCTCTCATTGAATTCAAAAACATTTGGCAACGATCATCTTTCATCTGCCAAACGTTGCAGTATTCTTGAGTGCCATCGCTCATATTGTAGGCAAGCGGCAACTTTTCTGAGCCAAACCTGATCTCCTCAGCGTCTAAGCCAAAAAATGCGCGAGCGATATTTTCAACGGCATAAGTAGGCGGCTGATTGCGACTAAAAACAATACCAGTATTACAATCCTTATACTTATTTGATCCCCGTATCGCGTTAAAATGCCCCAATTGAATTTGGGACTCAAATTGGCGAGTAACAGGCAACAGCTTGTCGTGAGCTTGTATATCCTTATTCTCGTTTCCCGTAAATTCTTGGGGACCAATAATCATGACTTGATCACCTTTTTTGGCGGCATCGGTGGCGATTTTTGCAACATCATCTATATAACCATCATTTTTGCGTAGAGAGGTTGTACTCACTTGCGACGAAATCAGTTGCGTTACATGGGCATTACGCTTTGCATTTATCTCAACCATTGGCACCTCATCGAACTCACCCAACAGCTTCCGAATCAAAGTCGGCTGGGCACTTGCATCTATAACAAGCGTCGGGATAAAACCCGTCATGCCCGGTTGCGGATTAAGTTGTTTTCCCGTCTTATTGCGGGTGAATGGTTTAAGCCAATGTGAATAAATTTGCAATTTTCGTTCCGCAGTGGAGCCAACAAGGTGGACTCTCATACAATAATCATGTTCTGTCGCCTCTAATTCTTCAGCGATCAATTTCAAAGGCTTTTTCAGATAAGTGCCCAATTTCTTTTTGCCCAGTTTTTCTAACTGGGTTTCCAGAGATTGCTCCGGCGATATGTCACTCAATGATGGAGAATGATCAGGCAATTTTTGTGCCACCTTTAACAGATCTTCCCCCTTATAACCGGCATCTCGCAAATTCTTTAACAACGGACGACCCCAATCCAACGCTTCCAAGATCAGCTTCCGTAATTCCTCCGGTATCTGTTCGCACTCATAAAAAGCATCACGATCCACAAAAGATGCCGCCACAAATTCATTGACAAATGATTCATCTATGCAGATATAATCAGGATGCTCTCCATTTCTATAAAGCTGTTTTTCACGCTTGCTGACAAAAAGTGGCAGATGGGCGTGTTGCAAAATAACAACATCGGGTTGCGAGTTAAATTGATCCAAATAAGGGCATCCATGGAAATGGATACATTTATTTTCACCATTACAACAAAGTAGCTTTTCTACCTTGCCATGCCCACCTAATTTGGCAATCTGTTCGGCAGCTTCACGTTTTTTGCAATACACACCACGACCACGAATGGCTTTGGCATTAACACCATTTTTCTTAAATTCCCCTTCAACTTCAAGCGCTAATAAATGAGAAGGCACGTACATTGCCCCTTGCAAATCAGGATACTGGCTTGCGACGGTACAAACACGCCAGGTTTTGCCAAGACTGGCAGTTGCTTTGACTATTTTGCTGAACGTACCGAATATTGCTTGTTTGACACGACTCAAAAATCCGCAGATATGGTCTGAAAGACTTTCGCCAGCCGCTTTGACTGATGGATAAAATTTCAATGGTTCAACCTTTTGAGGAATGCGTCGCCCCTCTTTTAGCTGCCGCTTTAATTCTTCCATGCCTGCTAATTTGTGCAGATCATTATAATCCGTGGGTTTACAATCTTTCCCGGTAACACCGGCGCAGATTAGCTCATCAAAATCGGGCATAGTGAATTCGCCCTCGATTGCGTTCATAGCCTCGCGCATTTTTTTGTAGCCGGTATGGGAGGCTACGCCATTGGCATTGGGCCACTGATCATGGTCGCCACGCCCAACGATTTCATGGTTAGGGTATTGTTTTCTTATTGCTTTTGCCACTGCCGGAAGATTGCCCGCGTTGAATGCACAAACCACGGGCTGTTTTTCGTCTTCTCCTTGACGTGTTGAGACGGCAGTTGAATATCCTTCAACGATGTTTATTCTTACATCCTCTGGATCCTGGGGTATTTCGCCCAGTTGAAAAAATGCCCCACTGGGCGAAAAGCCCTGTTGAAATTTTTTAGAGCCATCGTCGTATATGCGCTGATAGCCGACTAATTTTTTTTTCGCTGGTTTTTTTGCCTTACCTTTGCCCGTAAATTTAAAGGCAGGTACGGTTATAAATGGTGTGCCATCCCAGTCATATCCTTGGCGTATGTCGCCAAGCGGCGGGATCCCTTTTTTGGTTAAGTAAGGCGAAGTGTCAGTCACGGGGCGAAATCTTTTTAGATCACTTTGGGCTTTGAGCGATACTGATTTTATTTTTTCAGCACAAGCACATTTTTGGGCTTCGCGCTGTTGCAGCCATTGTGCCCATTCGTGATCGCATTGTTGTGTGTCGTCTTGATCGATGTCGTCCTTTTTGAGGTCCCATGATCGGATGGTAATGGAGTCCATGCCTTGGAGTGGCAGGGCGGAACTGGGCCAATGGGAGTGCCCGACGAATACGAGTTCGCCGTTTGGTTGCATATTTACAATGTACGAGCCTTTATTATTTTTGTAACGTTTGTAGGATGGATCATTGAAACTGTGCCATCTGCCGTCACATTTGAGGTATGGAATCTCTATTCCGTAAGCCCTACGTAGTTCTGTTCGGATTAATTCGTCGTTCATGTTGTGCCTTTCCTGTCCGTTTTGGAGGCAACATGAGTGTTATCAGTCTACTCAAATAAATTGCCACATTTATATTGTTTTGTGATAACATTGAATTTCTCATGTTGTCTGTATGAGTGAATCTGTGTGCATCGTGATAATCTTACATGTCGATGCACACTCTTTTATTTTAGCATGGCGACATAATATACCGATAGGGATTGAAAATGTCAAGATTAGAATAATAGGAGATAACAGTGCGATGACGCTTGGTGAACGAATGAAAATTGCACGAAAGGAAATGCGTTTAACACAGAAAGAATTAGGAAAAAAAGCAGGATTGGAACAGCCTACAATTCAACGCCTTGAATCAGGCAAAATGCAGGGCAGTTCTAAAATAGTCGAAGTTGCATATGCGTTAGGTGTGAACCCCGTTTGGTTGGTCACAGGAAATGGCTCCATGAAAAACGAATCTAAAGTAGCTGTGCCAACAGTACAAAAAAATGACATTCAAATCTCCAATTTAGTTTTGGAGCGGACCAGCAATTTAGAACAATTAATAGATAATCAGGAACAGAAGCTACGTGAAATGCGTTTAGAACTATATAAACTCGTAGCAACCATTCAGAGCAATTTGACATAATAACATCTCTCAACCCCTCCCTTAGTCCGTCAATCCCTGTACTATTTTGTCAGGTAAAAAATTTCTCTCAACTCAAATACTGAAATGTATAATATGCACGGCGTTTTGTGAGAATGATATTTCTCAGTGCGAAACATCATAAAGAGGTTTTGGAATGGCCAAAATTTTTTCTGCTTATGTATTTTCTGATAATCCTGAAAAGGATGCAAAAAATGTCTCAAATCTTATTATGTCTGGTAAAAAATTACTATTCATGTTTAGTGGATATGATAATGACGAAAGAGAAGTCTACGATATTCCTGAATGTCTAAATCATTTTGAGCTGTTTTGTATAGCCTTAGCAAGGCATCATGGGATAGAAGAGATAGAATTTCCGAAGTTTTTGATTAATAATATGTTTGCTGGTTCTAGCTCAATGGATGGTGTTGCATTTGTACAAATAATGATGGCAAGATTGGCCGGGATTGACATTCAAATCATAAAGGATGACGTGTAGGTTCCCACGCCGGCACGCACTTTCTTTGGTTAGTCTCAAAAAAATCCTATTTTTTGAAAAAATAGGATTTTTAAATGGGTAAGCTCTCAAAAAACTAATTTGAGAGAATATGGGGAAGTGTTCTCATCAACCCCTGTAAAATATTGCGAAAAACATCAGGATTTTTAATATGCGTTATTTCGCCGGGGCGTGGAAAATGGAAATCTTGTAAACGCGATAACCAAAACCGTAGTGCCGCCGCCCGTAACATCACAGGCCAAATTTCATTTTCAAGCGGCGTCAGCGTGCGATTTTCGTAATAACCCTCAAATATGGCATCTACCCGTTTATTATCTAAATGACCATTGGGCAAACTACACCAATCATTGATCAGGACAGCAATATCATAAAGCAAGACATCATTGCAGGCATAATAAAAATCAATAATGCCAGACAACTTGTCGCCGTTAAATAGGGCATTATCGCGGAACAAATCGGCATGAATCACTCCTCGCGGTAAATCCAAATTTTTATAATTAGCCTGAAAACGCAACTCGGCTTGTAGCAGTGCCACATCATCGGCTGCCATCAAGGGTAATACCCGTTCAGCGGTAACTTTCCACCAATCCGATCCACGCCCATTGGGGCGGTGATGGGGAAAATCTGGACTGATGACATGCAAATGCCCTAATGTATAACCTATGGCATGACATTGTGCAAGATTTGGCACTTCAACATCTTTACCAGACAGACGTTGAACTAAAGCGGCAGGTTTGCCATTGAGTTGACGCAAATAATGCCCCGCCTTATCGGCTAACGGGTGAGCACTGGGAATGTTATGCTCGGCAAGATAAGCCATTAATTCCAGAAAATAGGGAAGTTCTTCGTGGCTGTGTTGTTCAAATAAGGTCAACACAAATTCACCAGCAGTGGTGGTGACGAAATAATTAGTATTTTCTATGCCAGCATTAATACCTTGATAGGTGACTAAAGTCCCTAAATCGTAGTGGCATAAAAAATCTTCCAATTGATGGCGTTCAATAAGCGTATAAACAGACATGTGGGCAAAATTTTAGAATAAAATAAACATATAATATCGTATTTTGATACCGAAAATGAAAATATACCAAGTTGGCGGCGCGGTGCGTGACAAATACCAGGATCATCCAAGTAAAGATAAAGACTGGGTAGTGGTTGGCGCAACACCAGAAATGCTTTTAAAACTCGGCTACACCCCCGTTGGGCGTGATTTTCCCGTTTTTTTGCACCCAGAGACGCATGAAGAATATGCACTGGCACGCACAGAGCGTAAAACAAAGCCCGGTTATACTGGTTTTACTGTCTATGCCGCACCCGATGTCACTTTAGAAGATGATTTACAGCGACGTGATTTGACCATTAACGCGATGGCACTCGATAGCGATGGACAATTGATTGATCCCTATAATGGCTTAGCCGACTTGCGGGCTGGGATTTTGCGGCATGTCTCTCCCGCCTTTGTAGAGGATCCAGTACGCATTTTGCGCCTTGCACGTTTTGCCGCCCGCTTTGGTTTTCGTGTTGCAGAGGAAACTTTAGCTTTGATGATTGAAATGGTCAACAATGGCGAAGTCGATGCCTTAGTCGCCGAGCGGGTGTGGCAAGAAACGGTGCGAGCCTTGGATGCCCAAAAGCCTCAAATATTTTTTGAAGTGTTGCGAAATTGTGGCGCATTGGCGCGGATTTTCCCTGAAATTGATCACCTCTTTACTGTCGGCGGAACAGTCATGCAATCTTTGCAACAAGCCCGACAGATAACAAGTGATAACCAAGTGCTATTTGCGGTGCTAACCCATAGCGTCGAAGGCTTAGAGGCTTTATGTCAACGCTACCGTGTCCCCAGCCAGCACCATGATTTAGCGGTATTAGTCGCACGTTATCATCGCCATTGCTACCGTGAATTGTCGCCTGAAACTTTGCTCAACACTTTGCAAAGTTTAGATGCTTTCCGCCGCCCGCAGCGATTTGAACAATTTTTGTTGGCGGCTCAAGCCTGCAACAATCAAACATATCCTGAGCGATTTCACCGTGCATTTGAGCTTGCCCGTCAGGTGGACGTTGCTGCGGTGTTAGCCGATGGATTTCAGGGGGCGGCGATAGGGGAGGAATTGCGGCGGCGGCGAGAGGCGTACCTTCAATGAAATTAAGGGCAACCATAAAGGATTGCCCCTACATCATAACCTTAACTTAATGGCATTCAGGCGCACCTAAAATCCAACTCGCTTGCTAGGCGGTATTTGTTCAGGTTTAAGATGAGGTGTCAATACAGCATTAGCCTCATCAACATCTACCGATTGCCCCCGACGATCTTTCAATGGCAATTCATAATCATTCCAACCTTTCACGCCCGTTTTTAAGGATTTCACTGACTGAAACCCCATCTGTTGCATTGTATAAGCCGCAAGAACGCTACGATGACCCGAACGACAAATCACAACCACATCTTTATCCCGTGCATTCACGAGATCAGGTTTTGTCTCATCATAGCCATAGTCACAAGCCGGTTCTAAAACACCACGCGGTACATTCATAGAGCCTTCGATGTGTAGCGCCTCAAATTCATAAGGCTCACGTATATCAACTAGCAAGGGACGTGATGGGTTTGTCATAACCTTTTTTAAATCCCACGGAAAGACTTCATTGACCGATTTTAAGTTGTCAGCGATTAAATCTTGGAAAGTTTTCATGGTTATTTTATTTACCTTAATAAAAATGTCAAGTATTCTCCATTGTAAAAACTACAACCCTGTTATGTCAATACTTTATAATATTATTATATAATTATTTTTTTATATTAAGATGTCCAAACTAAAGTTTGGACTCCTGGCTTAATGGCTAGGCGGCTTTTGTTCAGGGCTCACATGAGGTGCCAATACAGCATCAGCCTCATCAATATCTACCAGTTGCCCACGAATATCTTTCAATGGCAACTCATAATCATTCCAACCTTTCACGCCCGTTTTTAATGATTTTACTGACTGAAAACCCATCAATTGCATCGTATAAGCCGCAAGAACGCTACGATGACCCGAACGACAAATCACAACCACATCTTTATCCCGTGCCGAAACGAGATCAGGCTTTGTCTCATCATAGCCATAGTCACAAGCCGGCTCTAAAATACCACGCGGTACATTCATAGAGCCTTCGATGTGTAAAGCCTCAAATTCATAAGGCTCACGTATATCAAGTAATAAGGGACGTGGCTGGTTTGTTATAACCTCTTCTAAATCCCACGGAAAGACTTCATCGACAGATTTTAGGGTGTCAGCAATTAAATCTTGGAAAGTTTTCATGGTTATTGCCCTTAAATAACGAAAATAACGACAAGGATGTGTTACACTTTAAAATTCTTTATTTAGCATGAGGCAACGGCGTTGTCTCTCAGGAAATCGTATTTATGCCAGATATTCGCATGTATTGTACACGTATTTGCCCTTATTGCATCAGAGCAGAACACTTGCTTAATAAAAAGGGAGTGCAAGTCAATAAGATTTTGGTGGATCAGGATCCCAGTGAAATGACAAAAATGATTGAAATCACTGGACGGCGTACCGTACCCCAAATTTTTATTGGAGTGAGACATGTGGGCGGTTACGACGATTTGGTTGATCTTGATCTTGATGGAGAACTTGATCCCCTCTTGCAACAGTAAAACGCGATTTAAAAAATCCTATTTATTAAAGAAATAGGATTTTTAGATTGATAAAATAGAGGAAATAACTTGAAACTCATCGTCACAGGCGGTGCCGGCTTCATTGGCTCAGCGGTTATTCGTTATCTCATTAATGAAACTGAGACAACAATTTTAAATATTGATAAACTCACATACGCCGGCAACCTCGAATCATTATCCCCAGTCTCAAACAATCCCCGTTACCATTTCGCGCAGGTTGATATTTGTGACGCCCCAGCATTACAGCAAGTATTGAGCCAATTTCAGCCCGATGCGATTATGCACTTAGCCGCAGAATCGCATGTGGATCGCTCCATAGATGGTCCCGCTGAATTTATTAATACCAATATTGTCGGTACTTATAGCTTGCTTGAAACGGTACGCAGTTATTGGCAATCGCTGGATAGCGCGGCACAAACACGGTTTCGCTTTCATCATGTATCGACGGATGAAGTGTATGGAAGTTTAGGCAAAACGGGACTATTCACAGAAACAACCCCTTATCAACCCAATTCACCCTATTCAGCCAGCAAAGCCGCCTCCGATCATCTCGTGCGTGCTTGGCATCACACTTACAACTTGCCCATCGTCACAACCAATTGTTCCAACAATTATGGACCTTATCAATTTCCAGAAAAACTCCTTCCCTTAATGATTATTAATGCATTAGCGGGAGAACCGTTGCCGGTTTATGGCAAAGGAGAAAATGTGCGTGATTGGTTATATGTAGAAGATCATGCGCGTGCCTTGTGTTTAGTGCTAGAACAGGGACAAATTGGAGAGACTTATAATATCGGTGGACACAACGAAAAAACAAATTTAGAAGTGGTAGAAACATTGTGCCAAATCCTTGATGAAATGCGCCCGACTTCGGCACCGCATAATCAATTAATCACATTTGTGACGGATCGCCCCGGACATGATTTGCGTTATGCGATTGATGCTAACAAAATTCAGAAAACTTTAGGCTGGCAGCCGGTGGAAACTTTTGAGACGGGATTACGCAAAACGGTGCAATGGTATTTAGACAATCGTGATTGGTGGCAGCGAGTGCGTGATGGTAGGGGAGAACGATTGGGGCTTGGTTCATAAATCTGAGCTTTTTGAAAAGTCAAAACCCAAATCCTGCTCTGGTTCAATGCCATTAGATAGATTAATCAGGTGGATACGCACAGTGCTATCCACCCTACATGTACGCAAACTTGAGCCAGTCTATTCGTTAAAGTATAGGAGTACTAAACAATGGCGGAAAAAAAATCACAAAAATTAGAAGTGATTTTTGCGAAAAATGACCAGTCAGGAAAAGAGCCAGTTCGTGAATGGTTAAAAAACTTGTCTAAAAATGACAAAAAAATTCTTGGTGAAGACATTATGGCGGTTCAATATGGCTGGCCTATAGGTATGCCTCTCGTGCGAAATTTAGGAAATGGATTATGGGAAGTGAGAACAAGTTTGGAAAATCGCATTGCCAGAGTTATTTTCTTTGTTCGTAACAACAAAATAGTTTTATTGCATGGGTTCATCAAAAAAACTCAACAAACCCCGAAAGAAGATATTGAACTAGCGCTAACACGGAAAACTACCTTTCTGACAAAATAATTGAGGTTATTGGGTGAGGATACCAACTATGACAAATTTACAAAACGCACAAGAGACTTATAGTATGGGTTCAAGTTTCGAGGATTTTCTTGAGGAAGAAGGTCTTTTAGCCCAAGCCGAGGCAACCGCCATTAAAAGAGTGCTTGCTTATCAATTTGAACAAGCCATTAAAAATGCTAACATATCTAAAGCAGAGATGGCAAAGCGTATGCACACAAATCAAGCCTCGGTTGAAAAACTTATTAATCCAGACGCTATCAGTTTGAATACGCTCACAAAAGCAGCGGCTACATTGGGTATGCAGTTAAAAATGACGCTTGAGACTTATACGCTGGAGCAGACTGCCAAATAATCTTCAAGAGTCCAAAATAAATTTTGGACTCCTAATGAGCCAATATTTTTTCTCGTTCCCACGCAGAGCGCTCATCCTTATACACAAGTCCATTTTGGACGATATGTCCAAGATAAATCTTGGACTCCATCGCGTTAGGAGTCCAAAATTTATTTTGGACGAGGCGCCCAAGATAAATCTTGGACTCCTTAAAAAAACTTGTGTCGGCTCGATGAGCGCAGAGCGTGGGAGACGCAGTAACGGAACTTCGTTCCGATCATGCCTGCCTGGACGCTCCGCGTCCTGCAACAAATTCGTTGTACTCACCAGAGTACCAGAAAACAACATAACATGCCATCACTCCTACAAACACTACTAGGCTCACTACTAGACAGCCCCATCGTAGAATCAATGCCATTAAGTTAAGAGGGCAACCACAAGGGATTGCCCCTACAAACCGTGATTTTTCGTAGGGGCAATCCTTTATGGTTGCCCTTAACTTAATGGCAGTGCATCATAGAATCCCTCGCCGACAAAGCCGGAAAAAAAGCGATCACCACAATCAAAGCGCATTTCACATTCAGCGCCCACCAAATGAGCACAGCATACCAAGACAGCTATGGTTACAGCCTCGTTGCCATCAGCGTCGGAGTCGCGGCGCCCGATTTTACCCTCACGCAAAAAATATTCAATTCAAAGATCAGCCGCGAATTTGGTGAGCAAATTGATCACCACTATTTGCAACCCTTCGCCAAACAACACGGCTTATCCAACCAAGACTTGCCCGCATTCCGCAAAAAAGCTGCCAAATCACTCAAAGACTTTGCCAAACACAAAGACAAAATATTTCAGATTGAACAAATCACCGATGACGACTTAATCGCATTAATCAGTTATAGAGACACTTCCGCCATTACCGATTTAGTGCTAGAACAAATGCAGCGCATAACCCCGGTGGATGACACATTAGCCGCTTTTCTCAGATTTGACGGACAACTAGGCGATGGCGTTTTATTTTTTTTCCGCGAACTCGTCCGCAAAGATGATAGGCTCGAAAAAAACCAAGCCGCTTTACAGCGAGAAGGATTATGTCTTTCTGTGCAAAATCTCCAAGAAAGCATAGAACATCTCAAAGCAACACAACAAAACTCACCTTTTTTGGCGGATCAACTCGCGCCCCAATTAAAACAATTGCAACAAACCCAAATCACTTGGCAAAGCCACCATGAACAATTGATACGCTTTAGCCGTCGCTTTGAAAATCGCTTAGCAGAAATGCTGGAATGGGCAAAAAACGTTTATTCAACGCTAGAAGAAATCCATTCCGAGGTCAAAATCACCAAAGGCTTGGTTGAGGAGATTTTAGAAAAACTCACCGAACTGATGGCGCGTCAGGAAAAATTTACAAGCCGTTATTGCTATCGAACCAGAACGCTATGCTTTGCATGAGATACGGAAATATCCACTAGAGAGATTGTTAGGTGCTGGCGGTATGGGATGCGTGTTCCTGTGCAAAAATCGCAATCGCTTGATAAAACAAGAAAGGGTGGTGGTGAAGTGCTTTTGGGAAAATCTCAAGGGCTCGCTTGACGAAGTATTTAAAGAACCTTTTGCGATGCGCGACATTGCTGGTGACTATATACCAGAACCCTTAGATGTTGGTTATGTACAAGAACGGGCTTACTTTGTCACCGAGTACATCGACGGAGCAATAGATGGCGAAATGTGGATAGAAAAATATGGCCCGATGGATTTAAAAACGGGCTTAGCAGTCTGCTTGCAAATCGCCAAAGGGCTACAAGTTGCCCATGATGCTGGCATTTATCACTTGGATTTAAAGCCGGCAAATATCTTGCTGCTGAAAAAGACATCGGATGTCTCTGTCAAAATCATTGACTTTGGCTTGTCACAAGTAGCGACCTCTTTGCGAGATGATGCGGTAGTGCAGCAAAGTCGTTCTGGATTAACACTGTTTGGTCAAGCGATATTTGGCACATTGGATTATGCGCCGCCTGAGCAGCGTGGTTTGACACAATATGGCCAACCGAGTGCGAAAAGCGATTTCTATGCCTTTGGAGTGACGATGTATCGTTTATTCAGTGGCAAGGAAGCGCACCCTTTTCGGGAACGATATTTGCCTTCGGTGCCAGAATTGCGTGAGATTTTGGGTGATTGTGTGGAAAATGATCCAAAAGATCGGCCTGAGTCTGCGCGGGAACTGGTTAGTCATTTCAGTCGTTTAGTTGAAGGCGGAGAGATAAAGCCGCCAGCTAAAAAGCGGCTTGAAAAAGTGGCAGGGAGCAAGGATGATGAACAAGCAGACAAAAAGGCTTGGCAGGCTGCGAGTCGAGAAGACACTCTTGAGGGTTATCAGGCGTATTTAGAGGGCAATACCGTTAAAAAATATGCCGTCGAGGCTCAAACTCTAATTCAACCTTTCGCTGAACAACAGCAATTACAGGACGAGGAGGCTTGGCAAAAGGCTCGTCAACAAAATACCACACAGTCTTACCTAGCGTATTTAAAAGGTCAAACGATCAAAAAGTATGCCGAAGAGGCAAAAAAACGGCGACGCTCCTTGCTGCGCTATGCAGACAATGGCGATGGCACCATCACAGACAACCAAACGGGTTTGATCTGGCTGAAAAAGGTGAATTGTTTTGGTCTACAGAATTGGAAAACAGCTATGCAAAGCGTCGCCAAACTCGCTCATGGACAATGTGGCTTGAGTGATGGTTCAAAAGCGGGCGATTGGCGTTTACCGACTAAAGATGAGTTGAAGATGAACGGGTAAATGGGAGGAAGGTGATGCGTTTTCGGGCGTGCTGACCGGCATCTATTGGTCGTCTACCACGGAAAACACGGACAAAGCCTGGTACGTGAACTTCTACGACGGCAACGTGATGTATCTCCACCATACTAGCGACGACTATGTCTGGCCAGTCCGAGCCGAGGCGGACATTGATACTTTGGTGCGACGACCCTTTGGACGCTTTAAGGGGTGGAATTTTCCCCCTGCTCGATTTTTTTTTGTATTTCCATAGTTTTTTTGTGTTTTTATCATTTTATTGTCTGAATCAGAATTTTCAGAATTTTAGAATTAACAGAATAAAATATAAAATAATTAAATCAATATCTTGTAATGAATTGGAGGAAAATTATGCAAGCCGCAACGATAGAATGGCTAGTTGATAGCGCTTCTCAGTTACCATCTGGAGAAAGGAAACAATTGAGAGACTACCTCAAATTTTTAGTTTGGAAAGCGGGAAAAAATCAACCCGAAAAAAATAACATGGCACAAAAAATCATCGAGGCTGTTGAGCACTCGAATGATGTCACAATGGAAGATGCTCTTGCACTGCTAAAGGCTATTGAAGAAGGCAAAAGAGTTGTGCAATTCGATTCCCCTTTTGAACCAGAGGAAAAATCGTCGCTATGAACGAATATCTTTTGGATACATCAACATGCAGCTTTTTAATGGCGAATAATCTACAAATAAAGAATCATCTCGCTACTGTCAAAGCAACAGATTATGTTTTTACCTGCACGATTGTGCGTGGCGAAATTCTGTTTGGGATTGAACGATTACCAAAAGGACATAGACGCGAGTCTTTGGAGAATCAAGCGACCAAGTTATTTGCAACGTTGCCATGCGAGGCAATCCCAAAGGAAACTGGCGAGCACTATGCGCGACTCAAACGCGAAGCTGAGAAACAGGGAACGCCATTAGATGAAAACGATTTATGGATTGCTGCAACCGCTATGGCACTTGATGCGATTCTTGTGACGGCGGATAGTGATTTTCAACGGATAGTCGGATTAGGATTACGTTTGGAAGATTGGACCAAAACACTATAGCATTCAAGAAGAACGCTGATAATATCACGAATAAAATGAATGTAGCCGGCACCATTTTAGTACAACGGATTAGGGGAATAAACGGATTGTTAAAGACTCTAAAATAGCAGACATTTCCTTTTGGAGTCCAAAATTTATTTTGGACGACCCGACGTCCAAGATAAATCTTGGACTCCAAAATCAAAAAATGAATGGCATTAAGAATTAGGCGAGTTTAGGCAGCCTTTGCCAAGGGAACATTTTCCAACTCCACAGACGGCAAACTACCGATGACTTCCTGGGCATCAAGAATTTCAATACCTATCAGTTGCTCGTCTGCACCAATATTGAGGGTAACCTCATCCGTTAGACGCACCGTGCGACATTCATGCTGCCCTCCTACTAAGCGAATGTAAAGAGCATCAATTTCTTGGTCGTAACTAATTTTCATCATGGCATTTTCTCAGAAATAAAACATATAAACAGTGATAACAACAATTTCATAAGCTTCTTCATTAATGACTGGTGCTACCTGCTTAATCCGGTAAAACTTGCCTTGCCAATAATTGTTGTATTGGAAATTAGCCCGATAAAGCAGCCGCTCATGTTTTGCCAGTTCTTGAGAACCGGTTCTAATGGCTTCACGGATTTCCATTTGGTTAGTACCACGTTCAACACATTGTTCAAGCGCATGTCTTGTGAAACGTATCGATTTCATAAATGATTATAGTTTAATGAAAAATAAAAATAAATTTTAACATAGTATCTCACCATTCGCTTAATCAATTTTGACTTAGTAGCGAATCAGAATTTTTCATATAACAGAAAAAATTAGTCAACTTTGATATTTATTATCGCTTAAGAGTGGGGAATTATCGAGTAAGAGAAGATGTCCTCAAAATGATTGACGTTGTTGACATCTTACCTCGTAAAAAATATTACTAAAGAGGATTATTATGTTGTTAAAAAACGTTCAAATTATCAGCGACAACGGCGTGGATAAATTTGCGGTCATTAATTTTCGAGAGTATTTGGACATTAAAGCCCTGATACCGAATGTGGAAGACTACCTAGATTATTTGCATATTAAAAATGTCAAAAAGCAAACGCAAAAAAGGTTTAGCTTAGAATAAGTTAAACGTGAATTATCCGCAGATTAAGGAAATTTAAGCAAGCGTAGGTGCGTCCAAACCCTATCGTTCGTAGTGATGAATTAATTGAAAATTTCACTCGTTATCCGTTAGACTATACTCCGTTGTACTCAATGAAGACGGAGATAAATCAGATTGAGGACAGCGAGTACAACGGATTGACGGAAAAAACTGATTTTTTTTGTTTCCAAGATAAAATACCCTTATAAAGAGGTACACTCGATGACTATTCTCCAACGTCAATTTATCACCGACACAAAAGGCCATCAGATTGGTATTATTTTACCATTAGAAGAATACAAATTAGTTGAGCCGATACTCAAACAACGCACCAATGATGTTGATAAACTCAAAAAAATGGAACAGGCAGCCCATGATGCCCGTTTCATGACTGATTTGCACGAAGTCATGTCGGATTTTGCCGCAGTTGATGCAACCTCCATCAAAAAATTGACACTCACGAAGAGGCACTGACAAAAATGATTGAAAGGCTCACGCCAGGAATAAAAGGAGTCCAAGATTTATCTTGGACTAAAAAATATATTTAATCCATCAATCAATACGATTTATGATAAATCAAAAGCTTGGCAAGATCATCTTTTTTTATTAGAATTGTCTCCAAATAAATTGAAAACTGAAAACTGAAAACTAAAATGAAAGGTATTATCTTAGCGGGAGGAGCAGGTACACGCTTGCACCCCGTCACCCAAGTCGTCTCTAAACAACTTTTACCCATTTACGACAAACCGATGGTATATTATCCGCTAACAACCCTCATGTTAGCCGATATTCGAGACATTTTACTCATTTCCACGCCACAAGACACGCCGCGTTTTGAACAACTACTCGGCAATGGCGCACAATGGGGTATTAACATCACCTATGCCGTGCAACCTGAGCCCAAAGGCTTAGCACAAGCCTTTATCATTGGAGAAACCTTTATCGGCACAGACACTTGTGCGCTGGTACTCGGTGATAACATTTTCTATGGTCACAACTTCCAAAAACAAATACAAAAAGCTGCCGCCCTCACAAGTGGTGCCATCGTGTTTGCCTATCCCGTACATGATCCTGAGCGCTATGGCGTTGTTGAATTTGACAAAAACGGACAAGCCATCAGTCTCCAAGAAAAACCCAAACAGCCCAAATCTCGCTACGCCGTCACCGGGCTCTATTTTTATGACAATGAAGTCATCAACATTGCAAAGCACATTAAACCCTCAGCACGCGGCGAATTTGAAATTACTGATATTAATAGCACCTACTTGCAGCGCAAAACCTTATCGGTAGAAAAAATGGGGCGTGGCATGGCTTGGCTGGACACCGGTACCCATGAAACACTATTGGAAGCCTCCTTATTTATTGAAACCATTGAAAAAAGGCAAGGACTTAAAATTGCCTGCCCTGAAGAAATTGCTTGGCGCAAAGGCTATATCAATACTGAACAATTAGCCCAATTGGCTCAACCTTTGAGAAAAAACGGCTATGGTCAATATCTCCACTCTCTCTTAGTGCAAGAACTCTAATGAAAATTACAACAACAGCCATTCCTGACGTATTACTCATAACACCTAAAGTCTTTGGTGACTCACGCGGATTTTTTTTAGAAAGTTTCCATGCTGCCCGTTATGCCGAAGCAGGCATTCAGGGTCCCTTTATACAAGACAATCATTCCCGCTCAACCAAAGGGGTATTACGCGGCCTACATTTTCAAAAGCAGTATCCACAAGGCAAATTGGTTTATGTCACCATCGGCACCGTATTTGACGTAGCGGTGGACATTCGTAAAGGCTCGCCCACTTTTGGACAATGGGTAGGCGTTACCTTATCGGCAGACGAACACGAACAATTTTATATACCCCCCGGCTTTGCACATGGATTTTGTGTCCTCTCAGACACCGCCGATTTTCACTATAAATGCACAGACTACTATCATCCAGAAGATGAAGGCAGTCTGCGTTGGGATGATCCAGAGATTGGCATTCAATGGCCTATCACCTCGCCCATTTTGTCAGCCAAAGATGCTAATGCAGATTATTTAAAAGACTTAAAAAATTTATTTCTCCGATAAAATAAGCACTTACAAAAAAAAGCGGGGTATCCAAAACCCCGTTTATCGTAAAAATTGCACCTCACATCCCATAATCTTGTCAAGATAGTCTTTTTTTTTATTATTATTAGAATAGGAGTCCAAGATTTATCTTGGACGATTTCTACTAACAAAATTCAGAATATTATGAAATCAATCTTACAAATTTTACTCAGCTCATTATTGGATACGCCTTTCGTGCAATCTCAGACTAACCAAGAAAAAGCGATCTCGATTCTCAAGGCGTATTTCACATTAACGCCCTCTCAAATGAGCATCGCCTATCAAGATAGCTATGGCTATGCCCTTATTGTCATCAGTGCTAGCCGCATGGCACCCAAAAAATTTGCTGCTCCAATTGAACAGCACTATTTGCAACCCTTCGCCAAAGAGCACGGCAGCGAAGATTTGCTCACATTCCAATCGAATGCCGCTAAATCACTGAAATTTTTTGCCAAAGAAAAAGATCAACTCTTTCAGATTGAAGAAATCACTGATGAAGATTTAATTGCTTTATTCAATTATAAAGACACCAGCGAACTCAGCGAACTAGTGCTAGAACAAATGCGGCAGATTGCCCCGCTAGATGACACTTTAGCCGCATTTCTCCGCTTTGAGGGACTATTAGGTGATAGCCTTTTATTTTTCTTCCGCGAGATCGTCCGCAAACACTTTGAAAAAACGCAAGCAGCTTTGCTGCGAGAAGGTTTATGTATTTCTGTGCCACAATTCCAAGAAAAGATAGAACATTTTAAAGTGCTACAAAAAAATGTTCCTTCTCGACTCAATAAAATCACGCAACGATTAACAGAGTTGCAACAAGCATACAGTGTTTGGCAAAATCACTATGAACAATTGATACGTTTTAGCAAACATTTTGAAAATCCCTTTCCAGAATTGCCCGAATGGGCAAAAGAGCTTTACTCAACGCTAATCTATGAAGAGCAAAGCTTACTTGAAAAGAGTTTACAAAAATTCACGGAATTGATGGCGGGTCAAAATTTATCATCACAAATCAAAGTGCGTGACGAATTCACCCATCACAAGACTGCCAATCTGGAAATCATTCGGGAAGCCGTCTCACAATTAAAACAATTGTTGCCACAGAATCCTGAATACAATCGATTTTCTTTCATCGTCAGCAGTGCCTTATCTTCGACTAGACAACTAGAAACAGCGGAAAATTTATTGTTACAACTACTTGAAAATAATTTAAAAGATGAAGAAAAAGCCTTGGCTTATTTTAACCTATTTCAAGTGCAGCTACGTCGCCAAGCTTACACAGAAGCTTTTAAAAATTTGCAATCTGCCATTGCTCTCGATCCACAAAAGTATGCTTGGCATGATATATACAAATATCCCCCAGAAAAATTATTAGGTGCGGGCGGCATGGGATGCGTGTTCCTGTGCCGAAACAATAACAAACTCATCAGAAAAGAATGGGTGGTGGTGAAATGTTTTTGGGAAAATCTTAAAGGTTTTAAAGAAGCCATTGCGATGCGCGACATTGCAGCTTACTATATTCTTGAGCCGCTAGATTTTAGTTATCTCGATATTTTTAAACAGGAACGCGCTTTTTTAGTCAGCGAATACATTGAGGGCGCGATAGATGGGGAAACCTGGATAGAAAAAAACGGTCCAATGGACTTAAAAATGGGCTTAATTGTCGCCTTACAAATCGCCAAAGCTTTACAACTTGCCCATGAAGTGGGCATTTATCACTTATATTTAAAGCCTGCGAATGTGTTGCTAAAAGAGACGGAAACTGGGATATCCGTCAAAATCACTGACTTTGGTTTATCACAGGTAGCCAGTTCTGTGCGCTCACAAGCAGCAGCAAGTCAAGCTGAATTCAGCAAATTTGGTCAAACCGTATTTGCCAGCTTGGATTATGTGCTACCAGAGCTTGGCAAGTCGAACGAGGCCAATGATATATTTGCGTTTGGAGCGACGATGTATCGTTTCTTGACAGGCTTAAATCCGCGACCCTTTTCACAAGATAAATTGCCTGAAGCACCGGCTTTGCGTCAATTATTGTTTGATTGTATTAAGGCCGACATTTCCGCTCAGCAACTGTTCAATGATTTAAAAGCCATTGAAGACAGTTATATGGACAAAAAGCGAGAAGCGTTCCGCTATACAGATAATGGCAATGGCACTGTCAGAGACAACAAAACGGGGTTAATCTGGCTGAAAAATGCGAATGCGTTTGGTCGGCAAAATTGGAAAACTGCTATGCGAAGTGTCGCCGAACTAGCGCATGGACAATATGGTCTGAGTGACGGTTCAATGCCTGGTATGTGGCGTTTGCCTACTGAAAAGGAATGGAAGGCGATGGTCAATAATAAATATGAAAAGCCGGCCCTTTCCAACGCGACGGGTACTGAGCATTGGCAGGATGGAGATGCGTTTTTGAATGTGCAGATGAGCTACTATTGGTCTACCGCAGACGAAGAACTGACGAGCTTCGCATGGTACGTTTACCTTTACTACGGTTACGTGGACATTACGGAGAAAAGTAACTATAACTATGTATGGGCAGTGCGTGACGGACAGTAGCAATCTAAAAATCCTATTTTTTTGAAAAATAGGATTTCTATAAATGATTATTCCCGCCGCCAAATCGTCCCTTCCGCCCCATCTTCAAGTACTATTCCTTGTTCTTTCAACTGGGCACGAATCTGATCTGCCCTTGCCCAATCACGGCCTTTACGCGCCGCCTGACGTTCCCCAATCAGTCGCTCAATTTCTTCATTCTCTTGATCTGTGCCTTGTAAGTACGCTTCAGGATCAGCTTGTAACAAGCCCAATATCCCCCCCAAACGACGCAACTCTCCACCCAATTGCGCCGCTTGTGATAAATCGCGCATTTTATTAATTTCATGAGATAATTCAAATAAAATCGCCAAAGCTTCTGGCGTATTAAAATCATCATCCATCGCCGCATTAAAGCGTTGATTATAATCTCCTTCCCCCCCCCCTGCACCAGAACTGTCAGGTAAACCTCGCAGAGCCGTATAAAGGCGGTTTAAAGCGTGTTTAGCCGATTCTAACTCTTGATCGGAATAATTCAGAGGGCTGCGATAATGGCTGGTTAAAATAAAATAGCGCACTACTTCAGGTTGATAGCGTTCCAATACTTCGCGCACGGTAAAAAAATTGCCCAAAGATTTGGACATTTTTTCATCATTGATACGCACAAAACCATTGTGCATCCATACATTAACAAAGGGCTCCCCGGTTGCCCCTTCTGATTGAGCGATTTCATTTTCATGGTGAGGAAATTGTAAATCCATGCCACCACCGTGTATATCAAAATGATTGCCCAAGCAAGTGGTAGACATAGCAGAACATTCGATATGCCAGCCCGGACGTCCTTGCCCCCAGGGAGAATCCCAACTGGGTTCGTTCGGCTTAGCTTTTTTCCACAAGACAAAATCTAAGGGATGTTGTTTAGACTGATCCACGACTACCCGTTCCCCTGCACGTAAATCTTCTAGCCGCTTGCCCGACAATTTGCCATAATTTGCAAAACGTTGGACGGCGTAACAGACATCGCCATTGTCCGTGAGATAGGCATAATCCTTATCTAATAAATCTTGCACCATGCTAATGATTTCAGGTATAGAATCGCTGGCGCGTGGCTCAAGATCGGGGCGTAACACACCTAAAGCGTCCGCATCTTCGTGCATCGCTTCAATAAAACGGGCGGTTAAGTTTTTGAAATCTTCCCCATTGTCATTGGCACGTTGAATAATTTTGTCGTCTATATCGGTGATATTTCGTACATAAGTCACTGAAAAACCTATTGAACGTAAATAACGGACAACGACATCAAAAACCACCATCACTCGTGCATGTCCTACATGGCAATAGTCGTACACTGTCATGCCGCAGACGTATAAACTGATTTTGCCTGGCGATATGGGGGTCAAGGGTTGTTTTTGTTTGGTGAGGGTATTGTATATAGTGATCATGTTGAAAGCCTTTATAGATGACGGATTGGAGTACAAAGCTTTAGCTTTGTACTGTCTGACAAAGCTAAAGCTTTGTACTCCAACACACTCGTCTTGGACATTAATAGAGCTTACCTTTATAGATGACGGATTGGAGTACAAAGCTTTAGCTTTGTACTGTCTGACAAAGCTAAAGCTTTGTACTCCAACACACTCGTCTTGGACATTAATAGAGCTTACCTTTATAAATAACGGATTGGAGTACAAAGCTTTAGCTTTGTACTGTCTGACAAAGCTAAAGTTTTGTACTCCAACACACTCGTCTTGGACATTAATAGAGCTTACCTTTATAGATGACGGATTGGAGTACAAAGCTTTAGCTTTGTACTGTCTGACAAAGCTAAAGTTTTGTACTCCAACACACTCGTCTTGGACATTAATAGAGCTTACCTTTATAGATGACGGATTGGAGTACAAAGCTTTAGCTTTGTACTGTCTGACAAAGCTAAAG
>JSZA02000445.1 GCA_000785145.2 Candidatus Thiomargarita nelsonii | reverse complement strand
TTATGAGCCAATTTTTATCGTTTAAAACGCGGACGGTTCTCTCCCCAAATAATCGGCCTTGGGACTTTGTCAGACTTATCAACATGGCATCCGAAATGGGTGATAACGAGGTGCTAAGGGATATTGATTTGTTTCAAAACTATTTAAAAGCGGAACAAATAGATAATGCCATGAATTGGGCATTTAGTGCGCCCGAAAACTTCGCACTCAAGGAAAACGTCTTTTTCCTAGTCATGATCGATGAAATCCAATACATGACTAAATATATATACTATGACAAAGCGCACCAAGTGCCAGCACCTAATTTGCCCGGTGCTTATCATGGACTGGTGGAATCTAAAGTCGCTCCGATGCTGGTTTCTGGCAGTTATATCGGCTGGATGGTACAAATGATGCGGGAAATGTTTGTCGGGGGGCGACTGAAACAAACGGAAATTCCCTCTAAATTGACCGTCGAAGAGGGGCTAGAAACCGTTTATCGCTATGCCGATTTCTATGAAATCGAGGTGACAGACGAAAGTGCTATGGTTATCAATCAGTTAACCCAAAGCGACCCGTTTTATATTGCCAGTTTGCTCCGAAGTGACTGGATCGAGCGGGATTTTAGCTCGGTTCAAGGTGTGATTAAAACACTGGATTATGAGGTCAAGAATCGAAAGGGTGAGTTATTTGGTACTTGGTCAGAGTATATTTCTTCAACGATCAAGGCCGTTAATGATCGCTACGCGAAACAAATTCTGTTGTTTTTGTCCAGAGAACGAGAAAAGGAATGTACTCGGGAGGAAATCAGCAAACATCTGGAAGGGCAATTGTCGGATAGCGAATTGGAGGAAAAACTTCATACCCTTGAAACGGGTGATTTAATTACTCAGGGCTCCAGTAATTTTCGTTATCGGGGTATT
>JSZA02000444.1 GCA_000785145.2 Candidatus Thiomargarita nelsonii | reverse complement strand
AAACCGGAAAACGGGTGATTGTCTTACTTGACGAATATGATACGCCCATCCATGCTGGGCATGAATATGGATATTCTTCAGAAATTGTTGTCTTTATGCTAAATTTGCTCAGTGGAGCACTCAGGGATAATACTGAGCTCGAAAAATGTGTAGTCACCGGGATTTTGCCTCTTGTCTTTAATTCTATTTTTTCCGACTTGAATAATATGGAGGTATTGTCCCTGCTGCGTCCAGAATTTCAAGATTGCTTTGGGTTCACGGAGACTGAAATCAAACAATTGAGTGAAGATTTTTCTTTGACTGAGATCCAATTGGCGACTTTGAAAGCTTGGTACGATGGTTATTTATTTGGGGATCGAGTGATTTATAATCCTTGGTCCGTGCTGAATTTTCTGGCGAGTAGCGATAGATTTCCTCGTCCTTACTGGATCAATACAGGTAGTAATGCCTTATTGCGTGATTTAATAACCCATAGTGAGACTGGGTTTCAAGCTCAAATTGAAACCTTGTTAGCCGGTGGCACCATACAGACTCCTTTGAATGAAAACATTGTCCTACGCGATTTAACAACGGGCGATGAACAAAATATTTGGAATCTGTTAGTTTTCAGCGGATATCTGAAACCCGTTAATATTATTCTTGTTCCACAACGTTTCCATCTCCTTTATGAATTAGCCATTGCGAACTTTGAAGTGCATTCCTTTTATGAAAACACACTTCAATTGTGGATTAAAAAAACGGTGGGTAGCCAGCACTTACAGGATTTATTGCATTCTCTGATGCAAGCCGATTGGAAAATATTCGGTAAGCGATTAGAAAAAATGGTTTTATCCGTTTTGAGTTACCATGACACAGCCGGCGATGCACCGGAACAGGTTTATCATGCTTTTGTTTTGGGTTTATTGACGCATTTGAGTGATCGTTACATTGTCCGCTCTAATCGGGAATC
>JSZA02000443.1 GCA_000785145.2 Candidatus Thiomargarita nelsonii | reverse complement strand
TCAATAATCGTTTCGATTTGTATCGATCCTATAGCAGGTTTATATTGGGCGTAGGTGTGGAGTAATTCCTTAATAATCTAATCTGGCGATAATGAGTTATTTTGTCCATAATCTCCTGTTGCGGGTCTCCGTCTCAATGCGGCAAAGGCGGGATTGGGGGAGTCTTTGTTTAAATAGTCGGCGCATAAGAAAGGGTGGGCATCTATTATGTGCATTGTGAGTGTGCAAACCGTGATGATCGCAGCCCAGATATTGAGGATAAAACCGTCGGTTTATTTGTTGTATAAAGGGCGTGGAACGTACCTACGCTTGCTAGCCAAGATAAATCTTGGACTCCTACCAACTTTGAAGTCTTGGAGTCCAAAATTGATTTTGGACAATTTGCTCCGCCGGTTTTTGTTTTCACCGGCATGGGGCCGCAATGGTGGGCAATGGGCCATCCACAAGCGTAGGGTGCGTCCCACGCACATTCTTGATGTTACTGTACTTTATTTGTGCGGAGTACGTACCCTACGCTTGCTTCTCTCCTCGATTTCAGCACCAGAGTGGTATGGGGATTTCCGCTCTCCTAGCTGGAAAAAATCTCTTGAATGGGTAAACGAATATCCATCACTTCATCAATGACTTAGGTATCGCGTTCGACATCAAAGCTTTTTCGCTGATTCGGTTGCGAGTAAACAACCACAGTCTGCATACCCGGATTAACTATCCAACATGACTTAACGCCAAGTTCAAAATAAGCTTTGATTTTTCTAATCAGATAACCGAGCGATTGGCGTGATGACAGTATCTCAATAGCTAAGTCAGGCATTTCAGATACTGTCACCAGATCATCTAGTTTTTCGGATATAATAGGAAATTTCATATAGGCACAAATATCAGGTTTAATCTCATATTTGCCATCAAGCCGATATTCACTGAGATCATACTGGACAATGTCCAAACTTAACTCAGTTGCAAAATGCAATTT
>JSZA02000022.1 GCA_000785145.2 Candidatus Thiomargarita nelsonii | reverse complement strand
GATTGATTTGGTAACTTAAATAGGCTCTTTGAAGTTCAAAGATTTGGAGATCTAAATCAGTCTTAATTTTTTCGTTTATCGTTCCCGACTGAGTTTTTATGGGTTGTTCAAATGTACTAATTCTGTGTATTTTAATGACATCTGATATTATTTCTTCATGGAATCCATAAAAACGAAATTGATTTGATTTGGAAAAATAAAGCATTTTATTATCATTAAAACTAATCTTTACCTCATCGCTCCAAACCTCTCCAATAAAATTCCCACCTGTCAGTACCCCGGCGATAATATTCAATAGAGTACTTTTACCACTCCCATTAATACCCGCCAAAATATTGACATCCGGGTTTAAATGCCACTCAATATGGTATTTCCCCCAGAGCCCTTCAATTTCAATTTTCTTAATGTGCGTGATTTTTTCCATAATATCCATCGTCTCAACGCTCAGTTTCGGGAAATCGTTCCTCATTCCCGAAACAAACTGATTACTGATACTCCTCCAGCGGTTTTTTTGCCACGGGAACTTTCACCTCAATCTCTATTCGCCGATTACTTGTCAAAGCCGCTATTGAGCTACCTTGTCTAAAGGGTTGTTTATAGCTATGATACTGTATTGTAAAGCGTTCTTTTGAAAACCCCCGCTGTGCTAAGGCAGTAGCGACAGCAATAGCGCGATCATGCGATAATTGCCAATTACGTCTATCGCTCTCAGCCCGACTGACAGAGAAAAATGCCTTTTTATCAGCGTGCCCATGTATATGGATGATAGCTGGCGATTGTGGCAAGGCTGCCGCAATTTCATCAAGTTGTCGTTTTGTCCCAGCTCGCAAAGTCGTTTTATTCGTGTCAAAAAAAAGACTAACAAAAGTATGTACGGGTGACACTACATCACCCAGTCCACATTCAGAAAGCATTTTATTGAGGGCAGAAAGACGCGCTGGCGCATATAATACCAATAAACTCTCTTGATCGATAATTTCATCTTTTTTAGTAAAGGCATAACGCTTATTTTTCAATAGCGCTATCACTTGTGCTTTAGAATCTTTAATCGTTTGGCAAGCGTGTAAATGCGCCTCTAGGCTGAGGGGAAACCGCTTTTGTTTATAATAAGCCTCACCCAAACCATGGTAAGCCTCAGCAAAATCGGGGCGCAATTTGAGTGCTTGTTTATAGTGATAAACCGCTTGAGAATATTTGCCTTGCTTTTTTAGGATAGAGGCTAAGATCTTATGAACTTGGGGACGATTGGGACAAAGTTGCAACGATTTGTTAAATAAAAGCTTTTGTTGAGCAACATCACCGCCTTGACCATGTAAATGGTAGGCATAAAAAAGTAAGTCTGTGGCAGAGTCACAATTTGCCATGACTGTTTGGGATAGTATTAGTAAGCTGCCCAATAAAAAACGATGGTTTGACATGAACATCTCCGATTATGTGCAAGGCGTACCTTGCACGTCTAAAGCAAAATTTTATAGAAATCCTATTTCTTTAAGAAATAGGATTTCTTTGAAAGTTGGCATTATCTTTTTGTTTAATCTGCATTTATACAGACCAATCTTCTATTTTCAAAGCGGGAATACGTTCAAAATCCTGACGATTACGGGTAACAAGAATTGCATTTTGACTGAGGGCAATGGCTGCAATTTTTAAATCTTGTGTGCCTACACGCAACTTTTGTGAAAGAAATCTTTGAAAATGAATTTCAGCCTGAGAATCATATTCTATGACAGTGAAATCACTTAAAAATTTAAAAGTTCTTGATAGCCAATAGTAGGCTTTGACACGAGCATCCGGTTTACTTGCTTTGCGGATTTGTGCCAAGCGCCCCCTGACTAATTCTTCAACACTGATAATGGTAATTGCTATCTGTTTCGATGGAACTTCTAGTAAATGCGTCTTTAGCGATTCATGCCCACGTTGATGCAAACTAAGATGATCGCTATCTAATATAAATAAGGTATTTTCAGCCAAGAGCCATCTCCTTATCTATTTCTCGCCGATAAGCGGCAATTTCAGTCTGTAAATCATCAAAAGTAGGATCATCTTTAAACCAACCAAACTTATCAAGCCAAGGATTATTGGTTTTAGTGGGTAAAGGGACTTCAATTTGCACTACTTCAACTTGTTGTTGAGTCAGATACTCAAACAATTGTGTTTGAACCTGCCGAATCACTTTCTCCCGCATCTTGTCATAAGCCATTATTTCAGGCCATTCTTTAACTCGTGCGAGATACTGATTATCTTTTTTGCTCAAAATGACATCATATATCATAATTTATCTCCAATACATTCGCCAATTAATGGCATTGACTCAGGAGTGCAAGGCGTACCTTGCACAAGTACCTATTTTTCCCACCCCAACTCTTTAATATCTCTAATAAAAGGTATCGCGCCAAATCGACCCTTCAGGTACCCATCGACGATATTAAAATTATCAAGTTCCGCGTTAGCCAAAGAATAAACCAGGGATTCGCCAGCCTGGTTTTTTTCTATAAACCAAACTTCATCTTTTCTGAACAAGTTCTTGATGTCTAATAAATTCACCTCATGCGTTGAGGCGATTAACTGACTTGTTCCCTGTTTAAACAAATCATGGTTGAGCATCAACTCAAATAATTTCCTGATGAGTAAGGGATGTAGGCTTCTTTCAATTTCATCTATAATAAACACCTTGTCTTTAGACAAGCCTATCAGCATAGGGATGAAATCCATGAGCCGTTGTGTACCCTCAGATTCCTCGGAAATTTCAAAGCTGACATCATTGCCAAGCTCATCCTTTCTGATCGTAGTCAACTTTGAAGCTTTTAAGCCGCCAGACTCCTTTTCTTCAATCAGATAGTTATGTGAAGAGACGGAGACAAATTGCATACTGTTTTGTCCATAAGGAAATTCGGCCCGGATTTCCTCCTTCATAGAAGCCGGAATGTCGCTAGTCTTTTCAAAATCAATCTCTTCAACCTGAAGTTTGTGGATGCCAAAATCAAAGAATTCTATAACACTATTAAAGAACTCTATATTTGATTTGGCCAAAGACGTGAGCGCCTGATGTTTGGAAGTCGTAAAAACAATGATCAGTTGCTCAGCAAACCATTGATAAAGAAAGTGAAACTGTTGCAGATTGCGTTCCTTACAATTGGTGAGAAAGAGCAAATTACTTCGGGTGCCACGGGCTTCATAGCCTATCCTTTGTTTTTCGGCTTCGGGAATTTTCCGAAGTTCGGGATGGTCAAAATTAAAAGAAATCGAATTACCCACCCTTTCAAAAAGAGGCTCTTCAATTTGATGTCCCATTTCAAATAACCATTCTTCATAAACTTGGTTTTTATCAATGGAAAAACCATAAGCATATTGTCGCCCCTGACAACGAAATTCAAACTCAAATCGGGAGGGCTTGTGATAACAAGCAGTATCCAATTTAAAGTGGTTGATGTTGATACTTCTATTTTTGGCAACACCATTCACAATATAATTTCTGGCAAAAGACATTGCCTTAATTAAATTAGACTTACCTGACGCATTGGCACCATAAAGAATTGAGGTTCTCAATAAATCAATGTCATCTTGAGTTTGCGCCTTGACAACATGATGACTATGATCGGTCTCTTCAGACGCAATCAGGTTAAACTCAACGAGTTCATTGAAAGACAAAAAGTTTTCGACAGTGAATCTAATTAACATGATTTTTGATTTTTTTTAAGTTTGGAGATTTTTTTAAGTTTGGAGTCCAAAGCTTTAGCTTTGGACTGCAAGGCGTACCCTGCACTTTTTGTTAACGTGGTGTCGCCGTTTCTGCCACAGCGACGATGCTATCTAATTTTTCAATAATCTCAGGAGCAATTTTTTCTTTGGGGACTAATCTCGCTAAAACGTGATAGTTAGTTTTATACATAAAATTTTGTAATCCAAGCTTTTCAAAATACCGATTAAACAGCGGATTTAAAAAATCATCACTGGCTTTAATATCGGCGGACCACGGCTCGGGTTTGCCAAGCGTTTTGAGTGCCATTGCTATTTCTGCGATTGTCTCGTGCATTATTTGCTCATTGTCACGCGCATAAGTCAATAATACATTTTCTTGGCATAAATAGTTTTCAATTTCGCGGCGTTGCCACATCATTTCTGTCAATGGCGAATTTTTTTGTAATATCTTAGTTAACCTGTCAAAAATGGCTATGCCAACTAAATCGGGTTTAGCCTCGCGTAAGCCAAAAAAGTGATCACGAGCACGTTGTGGTAAATAAACATAGTGTCTAAATGGGCGCTCAAGGAGTTGTGCCGCCGGGTGTTCTAGCGTGTTGGCGAAAGTTTGCAAAATGGCTAAATCGGACGATCCTTCAAGGTACAATACCCAGCCGGTTTGTTCAGCTTGATAATATTGGTCAAAACCTAAATCAGTCAAGGATTTTATAACCTGAGTCACGCGCCCATCAATACGGTGTGGCTTGCCAACAAAGGCGATGACAATGTCTCGATCTGCGGCTTCATTTAATACCACTTGGGAATGGCTGGCGGCAATGATTTGCGCTCCTTGCGTTTGTGCCGTTTCTGTCAATAGTTGATAAATTTGTCTTTGACGTAAAATTTCTAAATGGGCATCGGGCTCATCCAGTAGCAATACCGTATCGGGATTAGCGTAGAGATGGGCTAAAAGTAAAAGGGTTTGTTGAAGTCCGCGCCCCGATGAGGACAGATCAAGTTTCAATCCGCCCAAATCTTGATAAGCCATTGTGATTTCGCCGCGCTCTCGAATATAGGTAGGCGATAGCAATGTCACGCCAAACAGTTTTTTGATATTTTCCTTTAAGCTGAGCCACTTTGAGGGGTCATATTGTTCAATATGATAACATAAATTCCGCAAGACTTGGGCGGTTTGCCCTTCGCCGATAAGTACGTGAATCCGCCCCGGCTCCCATTTTGGCTCAATGGCTGCTAAGCCTGACATGGGTGGCAAAAACGCAACACGCATATTTGCCGCTTCTGGGGGAATGGGCGCTTGGGTTGGGCGACAATAAAAAGATTCTTCATTAGCATAATCAAATTCAATGCCACATAAGCAATTTTTTCCATTTATAGTGGCTTCAACGGTAATCTCAATGGGCGGCTGCCCCGCTAAATCATGCCAGAGCAAATTGGCACTTGGTACGGGCGTTGCGATAAGATCACGGCGATTGATGGTAACAGCTTTTTGAGTCTGGCAGCGCTTTAAACCAATTTCCCACAGTGCTAAGGCTTGTAGGGCTGTCGTTTTACCTGAATTGTTGGGACCTATCAAAACGACGGTTTTGCCTAGCTCAAATTCAATCTCATTAAATCGCTTGAAGTTTTTTATGTGAATGCGAGTCAACATGGGAAAATATTTTGTTCGGTTATTTTGGAGTCCAAAGCTTTAGCTTTGGACTATATTATACTGGAGAAATTGATAATAACACGTAGAACGAAAAGTGGTAGGCGTGAGCGGTCAAATATTGGCAAAAGGGGGAGGAGGCGTTCATTGTATTACTCAACAAGTTCCATGCAAATCTTACTGTCATCCGAGTAAACAGTAATGTCCCTACGGGACAAGGTTTTTTGTGGCAATTTCCTGCACTAATAGTCCTGAAAAAATCCTATTTTATTTTTTTAAAAAATAGGATTTTTAAGCTGGTATAAAAAAATAATATGCTATAATAAATCATTCAACGAGGAAACAACAATAATCAATATCTAAGCCAGTTTTTCTCATTATGGAGTCAATCAATGGAAAATAAAACTGTTATAAAATCATTGGAGACTTTGGCAGGTTCACAAATGCCGATCACATTGTCATCAAATCATACATGGTTAGAGGGTTTTGTTGATAATGTGTTAAAACAAGCTTTCTGTGAATTGGTGATCACTTTAAAATCAACCTCTGTGGGTGATTTTATTCTGCAATCAGAAGCCGGTTTTGCTTTTAGATACTTGTGCCATCCTTGATATCATTAGAATGCCAAACAGACTCCGAGCCTCGGAATTGAACGCGGTTATCAAAGTGAACAACGCGATAAAAGCCAAATTGTGTACGCTAGTTGCGGCTTCTATTGTACCCAGTGAATTCAAAACTATTGTTCAATACACTGAATTTGAACGGGTTAAATTTCTTTCTGATCTCCAAGACTCGGTAGAGAATTTTCACACCGCTTGCAATTCTGTCGAATTAGCTGTTGGTACGATGTATCAATTTCATCCTTCCAGCTTGCCAACGATTCTAAGAAACATAGCACAGTTCATATTGGACAATTGTATCATACTGAATAATCAAGATAACCTGAAATTGCGGGCACTAGATAGAGTCGTTTTTCAGAAAGCACCAGCACGCAAAGGCGGACAAATAAAGGATTGCATTATTGTAGAAGAATATTTAGAATTAGCACAGCAATTACACTCAAGTGAATTCTCTTGCCCTCTCGTATTCATCAGTTCCAATACAAAAGACTTCTGTGTTGATAACTCATTTGTTAGGCTTTTAGTTAGATATTGTAGGGTTCCGCTCTACCCACCCTACAAAAAAGCTTGAAGAAACTTAATGGCATTGGCTCCAAGGCTGGACCTAAAAAAAAATCCTATTTTTTTAAAAAATAGGATTTTTAAGCCGGTATCAAAAAAATCGAAGGCTCAAAATACCCCTTTAACCACTAACGGCTCTAAAAACTTTTCCAGTGGAATCGCTTTTTTTCTAGCATCTTTTTTAATTCATCAGACTTTTGTTGTACATCCTTCGCCTTTTTTGCGCCAATTTCTTCTACGAGTTCATAAAATTTTAATCGCCCTCGTAAAAACAATTTGATATGGCTTCTTATGATAGATATTTTAGTGGAGAATTAACGGATCAAGCTTATCCTGATGAGGCTTTACAAGCGGCTTTGCGGAATTTGCCTCAAGTGAAATAAGCGTTGTCCTAGTACTCTGTCAAGCTTGTTTTGTAGGGTGCGTCCTGGGCACAAATAATCTTGGAAGGTGCGTAGGACGCACCCTACAGTACCCGACAATTTCAGCTTGACAGAGTACTAGTACTTTGTCAAACTTTAAATTTTGGGTTGGAGTACAAAGCTTTAGCTTTGTCAAGCAACGTACAAAGCTTTAGCTTTGTCAAGCAACGTACAAAGCTTTAGCTTTGTCAAGCAACGCACAAAGCTTTAGCTTTGTCAAGCAACGTACAAAGCTTTAGCTTTGTCAAGCAACGCACAAAGCTAAAGCTTTGTACTCCAATAACCCATTAATATAAGCTTGACAAAGTACTAGTACGCACCGATACCATAACAGGGCAACCACAAGGGAGGTGATTTGAAATCCCTACAAAAAATCACGGTTAATGTAGGGGCAATCCTTTATGGTTGCCCTTCTTATGGGGTGGAAGTTTTTTTTGTAGGGTGGGTAGAGCGAAACCCACCATTTGACTACATAATCTGGATGTTGCGAGAAGTGGGTAAACGAGATAAAATGATTGAAGAACAATTTCTCAATAAATACTAGACACAAAACCATTTTCCTTAACTTAATGGCATTTTTGCTCTGCGGCGAAACGAGGATTAATGCGAGTCAACATGCCTTTTATTGCTTGTAAATTGATATAAATTTCTTTCAGTTCGTTAAGTTTTAAACTATTAAAACCTTGTGAACGAAAATAGTGATATTTGTTATCATCTAGGTGCTTTAAAATGACAAAGTTCCAAATTCTGCCAATGATAAAAGCAGCACGCATGATTTTTTCCCCATTTAATTGCATGGCAACCATCATTTCCGCTAATAGTTGATTTTTCGGATGTCTGTCGCCAAGTTCCCTTTTATATTCTTGAATAAAAAAGTAAGGCGTTCTCGGTTTTTCAAAACCTCTTGCTATCATATAGTCAGGATTTCCGTGTAGCAAGACGTTATTAATGATCCCTTTTAAGGGTCTTTCATACCATCCACGAATACCTTTGCAAAAAAAATTGATTTTGTTAATCAAAGGGATGATGAATTGTGCTTTTAATTCTTCCTCCAAATAGCTATCCATAAAAAGGATATTTTCATTTAAAAGCATCGTTAAAAAATTCTCTTCTTCTTGGCTCAGTTTATAGTCGAAGTTAAACCAGTCATCAAAAACTGTGTAGTTGATGATTTCGTTTATATCAACAATCTCTTGTAAATCTTCATATTCAATTTTGCCGAATGATAATTTTCTTTTGTATGTCATCGCTTTTTTCCTTCTTGGCGTCCAAGATAAATCTTGGACTCCTACAATCTTAAACATTAAACCGAAAGTGCATCACATCCGCCTCTTGCACGACATAATCTTTACCCTCTAAGCGCCATTTACCCGCCTCTTTTGCGCCTTGTTCTCCATTGTAAGCTCATGTAGGGTGGATACGCTCTCGCTTAATCCACCCTACATGTATGGGCTAATCTGCCCACTTAATGGCATTGACCCTACGCTCGCTAATGTAATCCCTGTCGTTATTTTGATCAAAAACCTCGCACCGCTTCAATACTTATTGTCAACTTTTCAATTTTATGACGGAGATTCTTAGAATCTGAAAATTTATTTAATTGCTGAGATAACTGGGCTTTTATCTGCTGATCGGTTAGGTTTTCATCTAATTTCCATTTATTGGCGACTTCTAACTGATGCCTCATGCCATAAGTATCCCATTGTTCTACATCTTGAGCAAGCTGACTTATCTGCCTCAAACCCGCCAACAGATTGCCTGATTCAACGATTCCTAGCTTTTTAAACCCATCCAGAAGTGTAGTAATAATTCTCGCATCCTCATCGGAGAAGAAAGGTAGAGAGACGGTCTCTGGCTCGGTTTTATTACCCTTCAAAGCCGCATCAAGTTTTCTTAAAGCGTTACGAAAATCCACTACCTTTTTCAGTTTGCTCTTGTCAAAAGGGTGGTCTTTATCAAAACCAAGCTGCTTATAAATTCGCTTTTTATCCTTATCATCAATAAACGCCACAAGAGCACTCATTTTGAATGAGTCTGCTAAATACTCATCAAGTAGTTTGTCACAACGAGTTTTTTGACGACCGCGACATTTGAATAGTTTTTCTAATTTTTCCTGTTCTTTCTCAGTGCCGACGTCCCATTTTTTTATGAGACGAGCCAGCTTGACATTTCGCACAATCTCCTTCGGTGTCTTATCCAAATAAGGCTTGAGAGTGTTTTTGCCATCCACCCCCAGTTCTGAGGCTAAATATTCGACGATCTCAGCATCTTCATCGGAAAATAAAGGTAGATAGACGCGCTCTGGCTCACCCTTCAAAGCCGCATCAAGTTTTCTTAAAGCGTTACGAATAGCCACTACCTTTTTGAGTTTTCTTTTATCAAAATAGTGGTCTTTATCAATATCAAACAAATCATAAATCCGCTCTTTATCCTCATCCTTTGATATAAACGCCACGATAACACTCATCTTAAGTTTGTATTGAGACTCAGGTTGTTTGAGTTTGCCATAATCGAGTTTTTCTAATTCTCTTTTGGCAGAGTCATGGTTTTTGGAGCCAACCCCCAATTTTTCTAGAAAACTATCCAATGTCTGTTGCTGTAATTTTTGCTCCACCTCTTTTTTGGTACACTCCCTTTCCAAACAAGACGCGAGCGTTAGAGTGCCATCTTCAATTTCACCTAGTTTTTTGTCTAATTCTGAAGCCAGCTTTGCATCTTCATCCGTCAAAAATGGCAAACAGACTGTCTCATCATACGGCTCTGTCAATAATGCGTTGTGCAGTTTCCTTAATCGCCTACGACTCTTGCTATCAAGCTTCAAATCGGCTAACTTTCTCCTATTGCTCTCTGTCACAAACTCAAGAAAAGTTTCTTCATTAACATCATCAGACAAATTCAATAACGTGTCATAACAGTCACTTTTCTGTAATTCTTGAACAAAATCAGAAGAGTCAACTTTAGCTGAAATATCACATAAGCTTCTGATTTCTGCTAATACTTTTCTGTTGTCGTCAGAACAGTCTTCAGGCAAAAAACGCTTGTATTTATGATAGGGAATCTTATCGACTTGCCTTTCTTCGTTTGTACATTTGCTGCCACTCGCACCGATTACAACAACCAACACTGCAACAATATTTAACGCCCCCTTCACTGTCATCTTGCCTCCATTAAATTAGCTCACAACAGTTCAAAAACCTCGCACAGCATCAATAATTTGCTGACGGAAATTCTTAGAATATGAAAATTTATCTAATTGTTGAGATAACTGGGCTTTTATCTGCTGAGCAGTTAGGTTTTCATCTAATTTCCATTTATTGGCGACTTCTAACTGATGCCTCATGCCATAAGTATTCCATTTTTCTACATCTTGAGCAAGCTCACTTATCCGCCTCAAACCCGCCAACAGATTGTCTGATTCAACGAATTTTACCTTTTTCAATCTATCCTGAAGTGTACTAATAATTCTCGCATCTTCATCGGAAAATAAAGGTAAATAGACAGTCTCTGGCTCGGTTTTATTACCCTTCAAAGCCGCATCGAGTTTTCTTAAAGCGTTACGAATAGCCACTACCTTTTTGAGTTTTCTTTTATCAAAAGGATAGTCTTTATCAAAACCAAGCTGCCGATAAATCAGCTTTTTAGTCTCATCATCAGATATAAACGCCACGAGTGAGCTCATCTTGAGTCTGTCTTGAGACTCAAGTTGTTTGAGTTTGCCATAATCAAGTTTTTCTAATTCTTTTTTGGCAGAGTCATGGTTTTTGGAGTCAAACACAGCCTGCCATTTTTTTAGAAAACTATCCAATGTCTGTTGCTGTAATTTTTGCTCCACCTCTTTTTTGGTACACCCCCTTTCCAAACAAGATTTGAGCGTTAGACTGCCATCCTCAATTTCACGTAGTTTTTTGTCTAATTCTGAAGCCAGCTTTGCATCTTCATCCGTCAAAAATGGCAAACAGACTGTCTCATCATACGGCTCTGTCAATAATGCGTTGTGCAGTTTCCTTAATCGCCTACGACTCTTGCTATCAAGCTTCAAATCGGCTAACTTTCTCCTATTGTTCTCTGTCACAAACTCAAGAAAAGTTACCTCATCAGACAAATTCAATAACTTATCATGACAGTCAGTCTCCCGTAATTCTTGAAAAGAGTAAACTTCAGTTGAAACATCACATAAGCTTCTGATTTCTGCTAATACTTTTCTGTTTTTGTCAGAAACCTGACAGTCTTCAGGCAAAAAACGCTTGTATTTATCATAGGGAATCTTATCGTCCTGCCTTTCTTCGTTTGTACAAAATTGTATGACACTAGCAACACCGACAACCAACACCGCAACAATAACCAACAACCCATTCACTCTCTTCCCAAAAACAGGTTTCTTTGGAGATGAAGACTTTTCTATCGCATCATTTCGTGTTGTGACAAGCGTTTTAACAAACTGAGGCAGCCCCAAAAAAACATCATCTTGCCCCCATTCAACTAGCTCACGACGCTCTACAAAATCGCCGCCCGTTTTTTTCCAATCAATAGTCTGAGTGACTAAAATCGCAAACTCAGACAAATCGTCTTTTAGCTTGGCACGTACCCCCTCGCGTTGTTCATCTGATAATTGTTCGACATCAAGTCCTACCAACATCAAAATTTCACGGCCCTGGCGACCATCTGCAACCTGTTCAACTATTTGACTGTTCGCAATATAATCCTTTCCTTCCGGTTGAAAAATAGCCGTGTTGATGCGCTCCTGGACTTCTTTTATAGAAATCGGTAAATCAGGCGGGACCACAAAATTGTGATTCCGCAAACCAGCACGCGGTGTTTGTGCTATTAAAAAAATAGACCGGCTCATTAATTTAATTTTCCTCCCATGACGGCAAATGTGGTTTCCGGGGAATTCCTTCAAGCCTAAATACCGCTTTAGATTTTGGGGACTCTTCTCCTAATGGTTTGAGAACAAGACTGAAACCATTTAATTTGGCAACTTTGACTGTTTTACGGCCTTGCCCATTGTCATCATTGTCTGATGCCCAATTGTTCTCAACAATCTTGACTTCAAGCTTAACATTGCTGCTGAGTTTACGTTTCAAATAAGTGCGTCCAATTTCTCCAGTTGAGGTATTGGCATCGGCATCGATTTTCCCCTTTTCTATCAATTCATTGCCATCCAAGGAAACGATAATGGTATTAGAATTTTCATTAATATTGCCCCACTCTATCCTATCAAGAATCAGCATGAGCCCGATGGGATTTTGCATCTTAATCAGATAAGCTTGGTATGCCGTTACACGATCTTGCATCGTTTGCAGTGGTGCCGAATTTAAATAATTTTCAGCACGTTCTAAGTCCCTTGCGTCAAGGAATTCTGTATAAAGAAAACGGTCTTCAGCCAGTTGCACCCTTTTACGCAACGCCCGAATTTTTGCACGTATTTCCCCATTTTGGAATTCCTCTGGCCAATGGCCATAATTATCAAGTTTTTTATAGGCATCTGACCATCTTTTGCGCTCGTTCAACTGCTTTATTTCCTTCTCCAGTGACTTAAAAACGTTCTTTAAAAATTGCTGCTTTAAAGCTTGTAAATTCGGATCATCTTTAGCTTGGCGCTGGCTTAAATGTTGTGCGGCTTCTAAAAACGCGCCGTTATTGAACCAATTATAATAGTCACTTTTAAAGGCAGCCCATTCTTTTTCAGAATCCGCTTTTGCAATGATGAGTGCCGCTTCAGCAGCGTGTTTGCCATTTGGCAACTCTTCTAGGTAGGCGTCGGCTTTTTCCGCTTTGATATCCAAGGCAGCAGTTTGCTCTACTGGCAGCCACCAGCGTTGTTCTTTTTCATCAAGCAAAGCGGTTTCAGCTTGTGCAATAACATTTCTAGCGTTTGCAGCATGAACACCGTCAGGTTTTTCTTGCAAATAAGCCTGTGCTGCCTCTATTTTGTCCTGCGGAGAATTGGCATCTATGACGGACTGCCACCGACGTTGTTCATCTGCCACACGTATTGCTTCTTCGGCTTGTGCAATTTGAATCGGAGCTTCAGCAGCATGAACACCATCGGGTTTTGCTTGCAAATAAATCTGTGCCATTTGAATTTTGACAGACGGAGAGTTGGCTTTTATGACGGGTTGCCACAATTCATTTTCTTCACGCAAATTTTCTTGGGCTTGTGTAATAACACTTGTTGCGTCGGCAGCATAAACACCGTCAGGTTTTTCTTGCAAATAAGCTTGTGCCGCCTCTATTTTTGTCTGCGGAGATTGAGCATCTAAGACGGGTTGCCACCACCGTTTTTCCTTTGCCACACGCTTATTTTCCTCATCACGCGCTTGTGCAATCTCCCTATCAGCGTCAATCGCATGAACACCCTGGGGTAGATTCTGCAAATAAGCCTGAGCCGCCTCGATTTTTGTCTGCGGAGATTGAGCCTCTAAGACGGGCTGCCACCAACGCTCTTCCTCATGCAGACGCAATTGTTCTTCAATTTGCACGAGAATAGTCTTCACATCACGGACATGTGTACCATTAGGCAACGCCTTGAGATAATTTTCGCAATTCAGACGTTTATTTTTGAGAGAGGGCGCCTCTTGTATTGCTTGCCACAAATTTTCATCTCTCTGAAGACGCGATTTATCCAAATCCGATTTTGCGGTCTGATTACTGACAACAAATAGCCACGAAATGGGATGCGAGAGTGAATTGGTGTAGTAATAATTCTCTAACCACTGCTCCGCAGTCTTAATATCATCCAACTGGGCTTTGGGATTATTTAAAATGCTGTGGACTTCATCATACTTTTTATCATCATCATAAGCTTGTTTACTCCCCAGTCCGAGGAGTGGCACAATCATTAGGATAGCAGACAAAGAAATGAGACGTGTCGCCCATTTCGATGAAGATTGACGCACAGCCTGTCTGGCACGTTTTGCCAATTCTGAGTTTTTTGGAAAAAGACGAATAAGTTCATCGCCTCGTTCTTTGAGTTTCCATAAAGGCAATGATGGATAAGGTATCCATTTTTTATAATTGGCGACATCTTGTTCATAGCTTTGCAACGGAATCGTTTTCAAGCGTTGTGCCATCCAGATAAAACCTTCCAACAAGCCAAACGATGCGAGTGGGTTGACTTGTTTAGGATATTCAAATTCTTTCCCCTCGGCAGCGGTACGCTGTTCATACTCGCCAAACGCACTGAGCGGAAAAGCTTTACAATTTTCCTCACCTACTTTGTTTACAAGCACATTATATAAATCACGATACTCTGTGGAAGGCAGTTGTTCAGGCGTTAAAGCTTCTTGTGAAACGGTATATTCCGGCAACGACTTAATACGATCCCATTTATTAATTAATAATACAATGGGTTGTTCAAATTGTATGCCAGTCAACGTGTTTTGCAATAAGTTGAAAAATTCAGACTTTGCTTTCTCTTTTTTGGTATGATGTGGCGCAGGCGCTATAATAAAAAGACCATCCATACCCGCTAATTTGTTACGCAGTTCTGTTTTTCCGGGCAGATAGCCTTCAGGGCTCGCCAACTCGCCGCCATAATCAATGAGTCGAGCTTGGAAATTGCCCGTTTCTACCGAGGAAAATTCATAATCAAAAATGAAATCGTATGTCAACTCCGTACCCAATGGCACGGCGCCCTCTTCTAATTGTTGTTTAGCCTCCTGAAGCCGCTGGTTACTTTTATGTAGATTGTCAGCCTCTTTCTCAACATCCGTCCACGTTTCTTTCTCACCCGTAGGTGGCGCAACATCCAGCGGTCGCAGCGCACAAGTATAGCCAGTCGGATGTGCTCGGCGCTGCATATCAAGGGCTGCTATAATGCAAGTTTTTCCTGAGCCTGAAAGCCCAAGAAAACCGAAATTGTATTTTTTTGACATAAGTTATCAGTTATCAGTTATCATAAAACGTCAACAAAGGAGTCCAAACTTTAGTTTGGGCGGCCAGATTTCATCAACCACCAAGCGGAGATATTTTGTTGCCAGGCAGAGACTTTCTTTTTAGCCTTAGCAAGAAGCCGGCCAGATCGCCTTGACATCACCTTTGGTGTCATTTCTAAAACGGTCAAAGCGTACCCTGCCCTTTCTCCGAGCACCTCATTTAATGCTCTTTCCGAAGTCTCCCTAAAAAAATGACCACCTAAACCCTGACTAGGATTCATCACCACTTTGGCATCTTTACGCATAAAGACTCTGGCTTCCAATCCAAAAAATCTCATCGTATTGCGTCCCCGACGTCCGGCTTTTTTATGTAAAAAGCGTATAAACTTACTCACATCATAAGAAACCCACTTTGTACTTTTTTGTTTTAATTGGTTCAAAAATTGTTGGTTTTTATGCAAAACGGCGGAAAACGAGCCTTGTGGCAGCTTAGTTTTTTTGCCTCGCTTGAGTTGTCGCGTTCTATCCCGTTTTTGTGAAAACGTTTTACTCCTATCTCCAAACTTTTGAATAGTCTTACCCAAAGGCTTGGAAATGATAGAAACTTTTTGAGCAATAAAAGCCACCGGCACAATAGCAAGCGCATCTAATCCTATACCAACAGCGTCTCCCCCCGTTAAGTCCCGCCCTTGTACCATCTTTTTCAGCGCATAATAACTGTCATAAAAAGGGAGCCCAATAGTGTACCGCATATTGGCGGGATAACTACCCTCACCAAACAATAAGCCGACAGGTGCTAATCCCCATTTATCCAATAACTCTGCACCCTTGTCGATAGCCAGCAAATCCCAAATATGTGGATCATTAACAAGCCAATCAAAAGCACCCTTGTTATGCACCACACGCATGAATGCTGGCCATAATTTTCTGCGAAAACGCTTATAAAATATAGGATCATTGTTTAAGCGTTGGCGAATATATTGACCCCGTTCAATCAAAAAAGACATAACATCACGATGTTTATCTAAAGCCTCCGTGAGCAGAGAATTGTGCAAAGCATAAAAACGGGTCATAGCATTATAACAATCAGGTTTATTGAGTGTCTTGGCAAGCAAAGACGGATTGTCGGAGTGAGCAAGTAGTCCCGCCGTTTCAGGATGCCGGCGTAAAAAAGCGCTCACATAAGCGGAATGAGGCTTTGAGGAGTTCATTTAGGACATAATCATCAACAGCCGAAATGGGCTGCTGGTTTGCCGCTAAAACAGGCATCGCATTAAAAACGATACAAAACAATAGAGTCAATTGAAGAGAAAGAGAAAGAGTTTGCTTTGACATAATAAAATTTCGGATATTTGAGAGTCCGCCCAAGATAAATCTTGGACTCCAAAAAAATTGTCATTTCGGTTTCGGTCCCTGTTTCTTTGTGCCGAGAAATCTTAAAGCCAGCAAAACGTCCTTTTCGTTGTTTAGCTGAATTTAAAAAACTTTTGTGTATCTACTTATAATGATAAGCGCGGAGCTTCGGGAACGAGAAAAAACTTGTTCATTGAGTCAAACATAACAACAATAACTACATGGATTATATTTAAGAAAGGATAAGTCAAAACCAAACCAGAATAAGCTTTAAAACTCGGGCTCCTTAAAAATAAACTGAAATCTGTCAGATTTAACAACCAGACGAGCCGATATTCAATTTTGTATGTCATCGTTTTTTTCCTTCTTGGCGTCCAAGATAAATCTTGGACTCCTACAATCTTATACATTAAACCGAAAGTGCATCACATCCGCCTCTTGCACGACATAATCTTTACCCTCTAAGCGCCATTTACCCGCCTCTTTTGCGCCTTGTTCTCCATTGCAAGTGACAAAATCATCATAAGCAACGACTTCTGCCCGAATAAAGCCTTTTTCAAAATCAGTGTGAATGACAGCGGCAGCTTTTGGGGCAGTGGCACCGACGGGCACTGTCCAAGCACGGACTTCTTTGGGTCCGGCTGTAAAAAAGCTTTGTAAACCTAATAGCCTATAGCCGGCATGAATAACGCGATTTAAGCCCGGTTCACTGAGACCCATTTCATCCAAAAATTCTTGTCTTTCTTCAGCATCTAAGCTGACCAATTCGGCCTCCGTTGCGGCGCACACCGCAACCACTTGTGCCCCTTCAGCCGCTGCCAGTGTACGCACTTGCTCAAGATAGGGATTATTTTCAAAGCCATCTTCGGCAACGTTGGCAATATATAACGTCGGTTTAATCGACAATAGATGTAAATCGCGCAATAAAATGTTTTCCTCATCATTGAATGCGCGGAGAGGCTGCATATTGTTTAAATAAGACTGAACTTTTTCAAATAATTCTTTTTGTGCCAACGCCTCTTTTTGGCCACTTCTAATATTTTTAGTCGCTCGTTGCAAGGCACGATCTACCGTATCTAAATCTGCCAAAGCCAATTCTGTATTAATGATTTCAATATCGCGCAGCGGATCGATTTTGCCAGCCACATGCGTGACATCGTCATCATCAAAACAGCGCACAACATGGGCAATGGCTTGAGTTTCACGGATGTTGGCTAAAAATTTATTGCCTAAGCCTTCACCTTTAGACGCGCCCGCCACTAAGCCAGCAATATCCACAAATTCCATCGTGGTGGGGATGATTTTTTTGGGCTTGACGATATTCGCTAATACATCTAAACGGGGATCGGGCATGGGGACAATACCCACATTGGGGTCAATCGTACAAAATGGATAATTTTCTGCTTGTATCTCGGCATTAGTCAGCGCATTAAATAAGGTAGATTTCCCTACGTTGGGTAGGCCAACAATTCCGCATTTGAATCCCATGATTTTTACCTTTATACAACAAAATAAAAAAAAGCCCCTTGATTGTCAATCAAGGAGCATTTTGGAGTCCAAGATTTATCTTGGACATTTATCTTCCAGAGAGATCAACAACAACACTGTCTCCATACACGTTAGCAAATTCCTTTTCAAGAGTTTGCTCACTATAGCTCGCAATCACCTCGGGTTTGACATATTGGGGTTTTTCGGCTTCGGTTTTGGCGTTTTGCTGAGTCATTTTTAACTCTCCTTTATTAATAGAACACAAAGAAAGAACACAAAGAACATCAGATAACAATTTCATTGACAACTATTGTAAAGCGTTTCAAGCTGTCAACAAGGGAGTATCAGCCCTTTATTTCATCGCGTATTTAGGGCTATTTTTTATTTTAGTATCTAGTACAACGGATTAGCGGAATAAACTGATTTTTTTCTGGGTCATTCCAGCACCTTGACTGAATTCTATCCCAGAACAATAATCCGTTTATTCCGTTAATCCGTTGTACTATTTTGTTTTCAATATTCAACACCCTTCAAAAGTAGTTAACAGTTTAGTTTAGCTACGCTAACTTCGTTGCGGGAAATCCGCTACGCTCCATTCCCGAAACAACAAACTGTTAACTATTTTTTCGAGATAAATGAAGGGTGCCCAATATTCAACACAAAAAATAAGAACTTTTTGCTAGGAGTCCAAGATTTATCTTGGACATCCAAAAACTTGATCACAGATCACCGTTTTTATCTCAAGGAAAAACAATGGCGCGAACTCCAGCCTGGCTTCCATAAAAAATATCTAATCCAGTGATAATTCCGCCCTGTCCACCATAACATCAAAACAGCTTTGATTTGAAGGTTTAAAGCTTAATACTTCTTCATCGACCACCTTGATCTTCTTTTGATCCCCTTGGGAAGATTCCGTCGATAAAAATAGCAGATCACCTGAATTTCTGAATACCCCATTAACACCCGTTTCTGTCAAAGTCAAGGGAATACCGGTTGGTTCAGATTCTGATAACACCCGGATAGCATCCGATATAGTTTCCTGCTTGCTCGGATTTGTTCCAATACCTGTCACTTGAACATAAATAGGATCATCTGAACCCAATAAAAAGCGTGCTGATCTCGGATTGCCCCCAGAAGCGGGCCAGTCCGTCAGTGGCAGAGTAAAGTTGGCATCGCGGAAAACCTCCACTTTCACAACTTGCAGAGTCTCACTATCACTGCCATTATCATTTCCAAGTATGACACTCGCAGTGATAGTTTTTACACCGGTAGAAGCATTTGCTGTGGTAATATAAAAAGGACTCTTTGTTGTACAAGTCTTAGCAAGGATCGTAAAGTTCATCGTCTCCGGACTAATGACAATATCTGACGGACCAGACAGAGAGACTGAACCGCTACGCGATTCATTTTCCCGATTACAGATTTTAACCTTTGCTGTATAAGTCTCTAAACTACCCAGACACCGACTGCTATTGGCGAAAGGCTCACCTTTGCCACGTAGTTTTTTTCCTGTATGGCTCAATACAAGCTTGATATTGTCTTTGGTTTTGATACGACGTTGAGAAGCGTCATTAAAGGACAACACATAGTCACCTATTCCACCAGCGAAAACGGAACTGATCCAAACAAAATACTGCCCGCTGTCAGGCAAGACAAAATCTTCTATGAGTGCATCCTGCCCCCCCCCTGAATCATCATTCTGCCTCAAAACATTGCCCACACTATCCAGAATTCTTAAGTAACTATCAAATTCGGATGACTTTAATCCTATATTAACACCCTCATCCATTTCACCTTGGAATGTATAAACATCTAGGTACTGTCCGGTGCTAAGTTGAAAATCGGCAGTCTCCAATTTTTCAGAAACCGTCCCAGAGAGTACTTTGGCTTGAGTTGGTTGATGTATGGTTTTGAGGATTAACGAATATGCACCCTTTTCCATGGGAAGGCTAGAACTGGCACCAATGAAATAGATGCCTGAAGTCGGGGGAAAAAAGATAATTTCACTCCCTGTTTGCTCTCTCTTATCGTCATTAACAGTGATGACCTTTCCTTGATGATCTAACAACCATAAGTAGGTATTAAACTGTTGTGAACGCATAACGATAGAAATCGCTTGTCCAGGTTCAGCCTCAAATTGATAGGCGTTAAAATATTGCCCAGTACTCCATTGGGCACTGCTGCTATCCGTCAAATTCCCACTGACTTGGTCACCTATAAAAATTTCTTCAATAGCCCCCCCCGAATAATTCACCCAAGGCGCCTGGTTCAAGCTTAAAGTATAAGCTCCAAACTCTCCCGCATTTTTAGAGCCGACAACGGGAAAATAAATGCCGGTATCAGGTAGAGAAAAGCGACTGAGCGATGCGCCCATAGTATCGCCGCCATCGTCATCAAAGGCGATGAATTGACCTTGACTATTGACGAGCCAGAAAATAGGATCAAACCCAAAAGAGCTCAGATTGATAAATATCTCTTGGCCTTTAACACCCTCAAAACGGTAAACATCAAACAATTTACCGTTGTAGGAAAAATCCCCTTCATCAAGGGTGCTAGGGATGGTTTCGCCAATGGCGGTTGGGGTAAAAAAATCAGCACTGGCTTTCGGAAACGCGCATAACAGGCTTATTCCCAGCATAAAACGAGACAGCAATATAGCTCGACGCGCCAGCGATTTTGAAATGTTGTTTAAAAACATAGCTAGTTCCTATCATTTAACATAAAAATATTAAATAAATATCAATATATTATATAATATTCCTTTGAAATAACATGCATGAAAAAATATCATGCCAATTTATGATATGCTACTCGCAATATCGAGTATAATATACATAAATAAATCATTCTAGTGTGTAGAACAATTGACAAAAGGCTATTATCATCTGATAAGAGGTAATTTATTAGACATATAGCCTACTATATTCTATTTTTCAATCTTTCTATAAATATTAAGGAATTTCTTCTATGACTAATCCCCTACTCAATATGCAAGGGCACCCCCCTTTTTCTCAAATTCAACCAGAACACATTGTCCCTGCTATTGAACAGGTTTTAAATGACAATCGTACTCAGATTGCCCATTTAATTGACACGCCCTATACTTGGGCAAATTTTATCCAGCCACTCAATGAATTGAATGATCGTTTAAATCGAATTTGGTCGCCCATTGGACATTTGCATGGCGTGGCAGATTCTGAAGATTTGCGGACCGCTTATAATGCCTGTTTGCCAATATTATCCGCTTATCGCAGCGAATTCGGACAAAATAAGGCACTTTATGCCGCCTATCAAGCAATCGCTGATAGTCCAGATTATGCACAGTTAGAAGCTGCACAACAACAAGTCATCACAAACGAACTCCGTGATTTTCATCTAGCAGGCATAGATTTACCTTGTGAAAAACAAGCGCGTTATAAGGAAATTCAACAAAGGCTCTCTCAACTCGGTAGCCAATTTTCTGAAAATGTACTCGATGCCAGCCATGCTTGGAAAAAACATATCACAGATGAAAGCCTGTTAGCGGGATTACCAGACACGGTACGTGCCTTGGCAAAACAAAATGCTGAACAGGACAATTTAGAGGGTTGGCTATTCACCCTTGATTTTCCCTGCTATCAGCCAGTACTGAGTTATGCCGATAAGCGCGAATTACGCCATGAAATGTATGTGGCATTTATGACTCGCGCCTCTGATCAAGGTACTGAACAATGGGATAATAGTGCCATCATGCAAGAAATCATGGCGTTACGACATGAGCTTGCGACGTTGCTAGGTTTTGCTAATTATGCCGAATATTCTTTAAGCACTAAAATGGCAAAAACACCACAACATGTTTTGGACTTTCTCAGCGATTTAGCCCAACGCTCTAAACCGGTGGCAGTCAAAGAATTGACAGAATTACAAGCTTTTGTCAAAGAACATTATGGCATAGAAACTTTGGAAATGTGGGATATTCCCTATTACTCAGAGAAATTGCGCCAGCATTGTTATGAAATTTCTCAAGAAATGCTGCGCCCCTATTTTCCTTTGCCTAAAGTGTTAGAGGGATTATTTAGTATCGTGCAACGCTTATATGGTTTAGCCATCCAACCGCATAAGGGAGTGGACACTTGGCATTGCTCCGATGTACAATTTTTTGATATTTATGATGAATCTGGAGCATTGCGGGGACAATTTTATCTTGATAGTTTTGCCCGAAAAGGTAAACGGGGTGGCGCATGGATGGATGAATGTATTATCCGCCATCGCACAGGCAGCGGCTTACAAATTCCTGTTGCTTATTTGGTTTGCAACTTTACGCCACCAATCGGTGATAAACCGTCTTTGCTCACTCATCAAGAAGTCACGACACTATTTCATGAATTTGGGCATGGTTTACACCACATGCTCACTCAAGTGGATTATGCGCCTGTTGCCGGCATTAATGGTGTCGCCTGGGATGCCGTAGAATTGCCCAGTCAATTTATGGAAAATTGGGCTTGGGAACGCGAAGCCTTAGATTTATTTGCCACCCATTATGAAACGGGGGCGCCGTTGCCGGATGATTTATTTGAAAAAATGCTCGCGGCGAAAAATTTTCAAGCCGGCTTGTTTATGCTACGACAGTTAGAATTTGCGCTATTTGATTTTCGCTTGCACAGCGAAGATAGGGCTGATATTCAAGCCTTGTTAGATGAAGTGCGTCAACAAGTAGCGGTGCTGATGCCCCCGGATTTTGTCCGCTTTCAACACAGTTTTTCGCATATTTTTGCTGGTGGTTATGCCGCCGGTTATTATAGTTATAAATGGGCAGAAGTGTTATCTGCTGATGCGTTTTCTAAATTTGAGGAAAATGGTATTTTTGATCGGGCGACAGGCTTGCAGTTTTTGCAATCTATTTTAGAAAAGGGAGGCTCAAAAGAGCCGATGGAATTGTTTGTGGAATTTCGGGGGCGGGTGCCTGAGATTGAGGCGTTGTTAAGGCATACGGGAATCGCGGCTTAGTCCTAACAGGGGCAACCACTAGGGTGTTGCCCCTACGAGAAATCACGGTCCATGTAGGGGCAATCCTTTATGGTTGCCCCTGTTAGGCTCCTCACACCTAAACCTTCAACTGTGATAAAGTACTCAAATCTATTTTAACCAAATTTAATTTGCAACAATGCAGACAAATAAAAAATTATTACCAACACTACTCATATTAGCCTTTTCATCAAATATTTACGCCACCAATGGCTATTGGTCACACGGCTATGGCGCTAAATCCAAATCAATAGCCGGTGCCTGTGTCGCAATGGCATTTGACACCATGTGTGCCGCCAGTAATCCTGCCTCAATGGTCCATCTCGGCGACCGTATGGATTACGGTTTAGCGTTTTTTGCACCTGAGCGGAGCTTTACCGCCAATGACGACGCCTCACCGATTGGACCACCAAACGGTCCCACTTCTATACCAGTAGGGACTTATGAAAGTAACAACGATTGGTTTCTCATTCCTCATTTAGGCTACAACCGTATGTTGGACAATGACACATCCATCGCCATTACCATTGGTGCCAACGGAGGAATGAATACAGAGTATGATAGTGCCGTTTTTATAAATTTTAGCAATCCGATGGATCCCAGCACACAAGCTACCTCACCAACAGGCATAGATTTCATGCAAATGTTTGTTGGACTCACTTACTCAAAAAAAATCAACCAGCAACATTCCATTGGCATCACCCCCATTTTTGCCTTTCAAACACTTGAAGCGCAAGGCTTAGAACCTTTCAAACCCTTTTCGCTTCATCCTGATAAAGTGACTAACAATGGACATGATCGCTCAATTGGCGGCGGGGTGCGTGTGGGTTGGCGGGGACAAATCACCGAACAGATCACCTTAGGCGCCTCTTATCAATCTAAAATGTGGATGAGCAACTTTGACGATTATAAAGGGCTGTTCGCTGAGGAAGGTGATTTTGATGTGCCCGCTAATTATGACCTTGGATTTGCTTTTAAAGCGACACCAAGCTTGACTTTAGCCTTTGATTATCAACGCATTGAATACGGTGACGTTAAAGCCTTGTCTAACACCTCCGTTCTGGCTTTTAGGCCAGGACAAACTTTATTGGGCACAAAGGATGGACTTGGTTTTGGCTGGGAAGATTTAGACATTTTTAAATTTGGGCTACAGTGGGAATATAGCCCTGAATTCACCTTCCGTCTTGGTTATAGTCGATCCAATAAAACCTTTCAGAATCAACAAGCATTGTTTAATCTCCTTGCGCCAGCGGTCATCAGAAGCCACTACACCTTTGGCTTTAGCACGCCCATTAGCGAAGCCGTTGAAATCAGCCTCGCTTTCATGTATGCCCCTAACGAAAAGGTATATGGTACCAATCTCAACACCGGACCACAGACTGGATCCATAGAAATGGAGCAGTATGAAATTATCTTGAGTTGGGGAACCCGATTTTAGATTTTCAAATAAAAAAAAACCTATTTCTTTAAGAAATAGGATTTTTCACATTGCCATACAGATACCATGCAACAAACCACTCTTTTTGATATTGAATTAATTCGCCGCTATGACAAAGCAGGACCACGTTATACCTCTTATCCGACGGCGGTACAATTTCACAGCCGTTTTGATAAAAGCGCATATCGTGAATATGCCCTAAACAGTAACGCTGCCCCCTTAAAACCCTTATCGTTATATGTGCATATCCCGTTTTGTGACACAGTCTGCTTTTACTGTGCCTGTAATAAAGTGGCGACTAAAAATCGTAGCCTTGCCGTGCCCTATTTAGCGCATCTGCACCAAGAAATCGCCATGCAAGCTGCTCTATTTAACCGTGAACGCCCCGTCACGCAATTACACTGGGGCGGCGGAACGCCGACTTTTTTAAGTCATGCACAAATGCGTGACTTAATGCAAGGCATAAAAAATTATTTTCAATTAATTTCGGATGACAGCGGCGAATATTCCATCGAAATTGATCCCCGTGAAACGCAATCTGACACCGTTGCAGTCCTGCGCGAACTCGGTTTTAATCGCATGAGTTTAGGCGTACAAGATTTTGAGCCCCAAGTACAAAAAGCCGTCAATCGTATCCAATCAGAAGAACAAACCTTTACCGTGTTAGAGGCAGCACGCCGCGAGGGTTTTAAATCCATTAGCATTGATCTCATCTATGGCTTACCCCATCAAAGTGCGGATTCCTTTTCTAAAACATTGGATAAAATCTTGACCGTCAAACCAGAGCGTTTATCCATCTTCAACTACGCCCACTTGCCCACCTTATTTAAGCCACAACGACGCATTGAAGTCGCTGATTTACCCAGCCCTTCTGAAAAATTACTCATTTTACAAAACACCATCAATCATCTCATCAATGCCGGTTATATCTATATTGGCATGGATCACTTTGCGCTCCCCGATGACGAATTAGCCATCGCTCAGCGTAACGGTAGCCTATATCGCAACTTTCAAGGCTACTCGACTCATGCCGATTGCGACTTAATTGGGCTAGGTATTACCTCCATTGGCAAAGTGGGTGACAGCTATAGCCAAAATCTCAAAACGCTAGATGAATATTATGCCCAAATTGACAGTGGACAACTTCCCGTTTTTCGCGGCATAGCGTTAAATGCCGACGATAAGTTACGTCGAGCCATCATTACTCAACTGATTTGTCATTTTAGTTTGGACATTCCCAGCATAGAGCAAGAATACCAGATTGATTTTAAAAAGTATTTTTCAGAAGAATGGCGTGATTTAGAGACCCTGCAAGACGATGGATTATTAATGCGTGGCGAACAGCGGATTGAAATTTTGCCGGCGGGCAGGTTATTGGTGCGTAATATTTGTATGACCTTTGATGCTTATTTACGTCAAAACAAGGAACAACGATTTTCTAAGGTGATTTAAACTTTGCCTCGTATGGGAAAAGTCAAAGAAATCCTATTTCTTCAAGAAATAGGATTTCTATAATTGAAAGTTTACCATTGAATTCGAACCTCACGCTTTCCCCACTCTTTAGCAGCCTTAATATCGACACCCATATAGATATCAATCTTCCGCCGCCACCGCTTATTCATCTTATCTAGGACAATGTATGTCCCCTGCATACCAGCAATTTTCACTTTAGTGCCATGACTCAATCCCTTTGAGAGTAGATCAAGCGACACTGCTATCGCTTTCATCCCAGGTACCAGCTTATCGCCCCATGCTGCGATGTCAGGGATACTATCTGTCTGGCTGGGGACGGAATTATACGCCGTTGCCGTCACTTTAAGGATGCGTTTTGCCCCACCTGACACACTGGCAGGTATAAATGAGAGCATTAAAATAAGGAAAAAAATGTAATATTTATAATTATAAATCGTTTTCATAAGCTTTATGTTCTAAGTTGATGTAAAATATAGTTTTTAAAAAAAAAATAGTCACACATTAATAATGATTAATATTCTAATATCAAGTTTTTTTGTCTCCTTTGATAAAGGCGGTAGAAACCAGTATCACTCATAAGCTCACTCAGTTAGATAGGATTACAGACGAATAATCATTTTCATTTGATAAACGGTTATGGCTTTATTAATATATAATATTTTTTATTAATCTTAAAAATAAATTTTATATTGAATGAGCCAAAAAGCTGTTAGCATTAAACACCCAAACCACGCAATAATAAAGCCAGTCAAAAAATTAAATCTTGACAGACAATAATTATTTGTAGTATATTTGGCTTTGTTGAAACTTATATAGATTAGCCTCAAAATCGGTGTAGGGGCAATCCCTTGTGGTTGCCTTAATTATATATAATTAAAGGTGATAGATGGTTTATCACCCCAGGGAACTTGCTCCTTAAACATCACCAGGCTAAATATATTTTGTGGTTTTGGCGTTTTAAAGTAAGTGGTGATTATAGTTGTCCAGAAAAGTTGTATCGCTCATTGCGCGTAGCGGATTTCCCGATACTAACCCTCGACTGAAAGTTGTATCGTCCATTGCGCGTAGCGGATTTCCTGATACTAACCCTCGACTGAAAGTTGTATCGGGAATAGAGCTCCGCGGATTTCCCGATACTAACCCTCGACTGAGTTTCGGGAAATCCACTACGCTCCATTCCCGAAACAACGAAATTTTATCTTGAATGAGCCAAAAAGCTGGGATTATTAGTGCGTGGCGGGGCTCTTCTTTATATACGCAAAAAAAAAGACCAGCGTGGTTTTCAAAACCACGCTGGTCTGAGCAACATTATTTAAAAAATCCTATTTCTTTAAGAAATAGGATTTTTAGACACATTTTCATCCCAAATGCACATCAGAAACTTGTTCTTGTGGCAACACGATGGCAGCAGAATCTAATTCTCCTTGTCCCCGACCCATCAAGGCATTCAAATATTGCGTTGCCAACGCCGTCCCCGGCAACGCAATGCCCAATTCGTGTGCCGTTTGCATAGCAATACGCATATCTTTGTGATGCAATTTAGTTTTAAAACCAGGCTCAAAGTTATGATCCAACATGCGTTGTCCATGCAGCTCCAGTATGCGGCTGTTAGCAAATCCACCTAATAAGGCTTTACGCACATTCGCAGGATCAACACCAGCCGCTTTGGCTAAAATTAAAGCCTCACCCACTGCCGCAATCGTTTGCGATACCAAAACTTGATTACAGGTTTTAGCGACTTGTCCCGCCCCATGCTCACCAATGTGAACAATGTTTTCACCTAAAATTTCAAACAAAGGCTGAGCGCGTTTAAATTGCGTTGCTTTGCCACCGACCATAATAGATAAAGTGCCAGCTATTGCCCCATTCTCTCCCCCCGAAACGGGCGCATCCAACATTTCTACCCCTTTTTCGGCAAGTGTAGCAGCGATATGGCGCGTAAATTGCCGGCACTGGCACCGTGTATGATGCCATTTTCGCCTAAAATAACGTTTTCAACATCGGGCGTATCAGAAAGCATGGTAAAAATAATATCGCTTTGCGCCGCGACAGCTTTTGGCGAGGAACAAGCAGTGGCAGTCAAAGCTTGCATCATTTCAGGGCGACGGGCATGTACCCATAGCGCATAACCCACTTTGCCAAGGTTGACTGCCATTGGACGTCCCATGATGCCTAGACCAATAAAACCAATTTTTTCAGACATTTGAACTCCTAACAATTCAATCTATCTTAGCGAATTCGCCTGTATCTCCGCATTACCCGTATAAGTAGCAGGCATCAACTCAAATAAGCGCGTTTTCTCATCTTCTGGAATCGGCAAATCCCCAATAAATGCCTGTAAACGTTCTTGATTAATCCCACGCCCTCGCGTCAAATCCTTCAATTTCTCATAAGCCTGTGGGACACCATAGCGGCGCATCACCGTTTGAATCGGCTCCGCCAGCACTTCCCAGCTTTGACTTAAATCGGCCTCAATTTTTGAGCGATTGACTTCCAATTTTCCGATACCTTTGAGACAAGACTCATAAGCAATCAAGCTATGTGCCATGCCCACACCTAGATTGCGTAACACCGTAGAATCCGTCAAATCTCGCTGCCAGCGAGAAATGGGCAATTTGGCAGCCAAATGTTGAAATAATGCATTCGCTATGCCTAAATTGCCTTCCGCATTTTCAAAATCAATTGGATTGACTTTATGCGGCATAGTAGAAGAGCCAATTTCCCCTTCAATGGTTTTTTGCTTGAAATAGCCCAGTGAAATATAGCTCCAAGTATCACGACAATAATCTATTAGCACCGTATTAAAACGGGCGATGGCATCAAATAATTCTGCCATATAATCATGCGGCTCAATTTGAGTCGTATAAGGATTCCAATCTAATCCCAGTTGAGTGACAAATTGTTGAGCCATGTTCGCCCAATCCAAGTTAGGATAGGCCGCTAAATGGGCATTATAATTCCCCACAGCACCGTTGAATTTACCCATTAAGGCGACTTTTGTCACTTGCTCATATTGGCGCTGCAAGCGATAAACGACATTAGCGATTTCTTTGCCCAATGTTGTCGGAGAAGCCGGTTGCCCGTGAGTGCGTGAAAGCATAGGCATATCGGCATATTGTTTTGCCAGCGTTGAGAGTGCCGTTATTACCGCCCTCATTTTTGGCGCGATGATCTCACTACGGGCTTCTGTTAGCATTAATGCGTAAGCTAAATTATTAATATCTTCCGAAGTACAAGCAAAGTGGATAAATTCATTGATTGCCATTAATTCTGGATGTGAGGCGAATTTTTCTCGGATAAAATATTCCACCGCTTTGACATCGTGATTAGTGGTGCGTTCAATTTCTTTCACCCGTTGCGCGTCTTCCACCGAAAAATTGTCTGCCAAAGCATTTAATAACGGCTGGGCATCGACTTCAACAATATCCGGGTGGGCAGAGAGAAATTGCAGCCAGCGTATTTCGACCAATACTCGATAACGAATCAAACCAAATTCACTGAAAATGGGCCGTAAGAGTTGGGTTTTACTGGCATAACGTCCATCAATGGGGGAAATCGCGGTGATAGCAGAAAGTTTCATATATTAATGTCTGGAGTCCAAGATTTATCTTGGACTTTTTTTAGATTGATTTAACAAAGAGACAGGAATGCGAAAATTCGTTTTTTCGATATCACCCTGCATAGTTTTGACCGTCGCTAGACCAAAATGACGCAAGCGTTGCACCACTCCTTCTACCAAAATTTCAGGCGCAGAGGCACCCGCAGTCACGCCTACATTGGGATTATTAGCAAACCACTCGTCCTGTAAATCATCAGCATTTTCAATCAAATAGGAGTTTACCCCGGCCAATTTACCCACTTCTTGTAAGCGATTAGAATTAGAACTATTATGGGCACCCACAACCAGTAATACATCAACATCGGCGGCGAGTTGACGTACCGCATTTTGACGATTTTGGGTGGCATAACAAATATCGCTTAAAGCAGGACCTTGAATTTTCGGAAAACGCGCCGTTAAAGCTTCAATAATATCGCGAGTATCATCAACACTCAAAGTGGTTTGTGTCACATAAGCGATACGCTCAGGCTCTTTCACAGCTAACGCCATCACTTCTTCAGGGCTGCATAACACATGTACCACACCATCGACACTGCCGCGTACCCCTTCTACCTCTGGGTGTCCAGCATGACCTATGATAATGATTTCAAAACATTTTTTTGCATAGCGTTGCGCTTGCGAGTGGACTTTTGTAACCAATGGACAAGTGGCATCAATGACTTGTAATTCGCGCTGTTTAGCATTTTTAACAACCGCTGTTGCAACACCATGAGCACTAAAAATACAAGGGGCACCAACAGGGACTTCGTCTAGCGTTTCCACAAACACTGCCCCTCGTTTTCTTAAATCTTCCACCACATAACGATTGTGAACAATTTCATGTAATACATAAATGGGGGGCTCATAAATTTCAAGCGCACGCTCAACGATTTCTATGGCACGTACTACCCCCGCACAAAATCCACGCGGTTGAGCTAATATAATATTATCCATTTTCCATTTTTTTTCTATTTTGGACATCACCAATAGCCGGCACATTCGTCATATCTGCCAACACCTCAGCAACATGATAAACCTTCACCGAACACTTTAAACGTTTTAAGCGCCCGGCAATATTCAACAAACAACCCATATCCCCGGCGACGAGCACATCAGCCCCGGTTGCTTGGACATTAGCCACTTTATCAGATACAATATGGGCCGAAATTTCAGGATATTTAACGCAAAACGTCCCACCAAAACCACAACAAACGTCGGCTTCCGCCATTTCCCTCAATTTTAATCCATGCACATTTTTTAATAATTGTCGTGGTTGAGCTTGAATGCCCAATCCACGCAAACCAGAACAACTATCGTGATAAGTCACCGTTTGCTCAAAACGGGCATCCACTGTTGTGACACCACACACATCGGTCAAAAAGCTCACCAATTCATAACAACGCTCAGCAAAAGCTTGTGCCTTGGCTTGCCATAGTGCATCATCTTGAAATAATTGGGGATAATGGAGTTTAAGCATCCCAGCACACGCGCCAGATGGTGCGACAATATAATCAAATTGATTAAAATTTTCAATCACTTGTTTTGCAATAGCACGACTATTTTCCAAATCACCGTTATTATAAGCGGGTTCCCCGCAACAAGTTTGAGCGGTGGGCACATCGACTTGGCAACCCGCTTTTTCTAGCAATTTAATTGCAGCAAAACCGACATTAGGGCGGAATAAATCGACTAAACAGGTGACAAATAATCCTACACGGGGTGAATGCATAATTTTCCTCGTGGGTTCCTACGAAAAATGGTGTTATTATATACATTTTGCATGAGGATTGGTATCAATTTAAATCTTATCGGAAATAACGACAAGGATGTTATAATCACTTAAATAAACCAAACCAACGCGCCAGCGTCCAAACTGGGTGGAATAAAGGCGCGTGGGTACCCGAAAAATAAAGGTGAAATATGTTATCAATCAATTTACGAACAGATATTGAAAACAGTTTCAGAAATGTTGTTCAAGAGAATTACAATGGAAACTGGCAAAATGCAATCGCCTCTTTCTTGAAATTACAAGAAAAATATGGTTGGAAAGAACAGCTACTTGAGGATGTCACTTTGATTAGAGCGGAAGTACGTCGAAAAGGGGGTATTTCTTCTGCTACGATTGATGATGTAATCAAAAAATACCGTAATAATCAGCAGGGTGGTTCAAATGGTTGATATTTTGCGTGTTGTGATTGATACTAATCTTATCATTTCGGCCATTCTGAATGGAACTGGCGCACCTGCAAAGCTGATTGATTGGATGACACGGGAGGAGGATTATTTTAGATTGCTAATATCTCAGCCTATCTGGGATGAATATACAACGGTTGCTGATTGGTTAATTCCTGATTCAAAACAGCTTGAGAAAAAACGTGTTATGAAAACATTGCGCGATCAGTCCGACTGGATTAAGCCCGATTTCCAATTGAGCGTTTGTTCTGATGTCTCTGATAATCGTTTTTTAGAATGTGCCGTGGCTGGAAATGCAGATTATCTTGTTACCAAAAATATTCGACATTTTCCACTGAAAAAATACGAAAATATTAGAATTGTCCGAATCAGTCAGTTTTTAACTATCTTGGAGAAAATAGAGCGGTAGGTAATGAATGTCACCCCGGAAAACCACAACAAACGTCGGCATCCGCCATTTCCCTCAATTTTAATCCTTGCACATTATTATTTAATTGCAGCAAAACCGACATTAGGGCGGAATAAATCGACTAAACAGGTGACAAATAATCCTACACGGGGTGAATGCATAAATTTCCTCGTTTTTTCGGGTTCCCACGAAAAATGACGTCCAAGATAAATCTTGGACTCCTGCCTATGTATGAGGCTTTACGAAAATGTTGGCAACCGTCTCAATTTGACATAATCCAGCAAGTCATCCAAATCCTCTCTGGTAGACCAAAAAATCCCATGCTCCTGCATCAAAGCAATAGCCGATTTCGTAAAGCCATCGTGCCCGCTTCTTGCATACTAAAGTTTTAATCGCCCATTTTTTCATGCTTTGCTCCTTGTTATCCATAATTTAATGGTATGATAATACATTATCAACAAAGTCAACATCAATTTCACCTGACTCAATATTTGAAATCCTATTTTTTTGAAAAATAGGATTTCTTTGAAAGTTGAAAATGTTAAAAGACTTTTGTTGAGCTACTTATCACTCCAAATTGACGGGTCGGTGCGTGGGACGCACCCTACAAAACAATGCCATATCGTATCGGGCAACCACCCCAGGAGTTGCCCCTACGTCATATAACGGTTTGTAGGGGCAATCCTTTATGGTTGCCCTCTTAACGAAGGTGGCATTGACCCTACAAAACCATCTAATTGATTTTTTCAATCAATTAACGAAACACTTTTCACTTGAGCATACATCTCCCGCCCCGGCACCACATCAAGAGCCGCCGCTGACTTTTGCGTAATACGGGCAAGTAGTAAAGTGTTTGCCGCCCTCAAGCGCACCAAAACCTGAGCCGAATTCAATACCGAGACTTCCTTGACAACCACTGGAATGACGTTAAGAATACTGGTATGTTCAGAAGGTTGCCAAACAAGGCTCACATCACGAGCATGTACCCCCACTCGCACGCTTTTCCCAATACTTAAATCTTCTCGTGGCAACAATATCTCTCCACCGTCAAAGCGCAAACAAGTCAAGTGATAGTTATCATCGTGTTCTACGACAGTCGCTTCAATGACTGAAACCGCATTATCAGATCGTGCCAAAGGCAGAGATAGGCTAGTCAACATTTCCGAAATCAAGCCGCTGCCTTGCACCCGTCCATTGAAAAGCAATACCATCCGATCAGCCAAATGCGCGACTTCTTCTATCGAATGGCTAACATAAAGTACTGGAATAGAAAGCGTCTCATGCAATTGCTCAATATAAGGCATCAATTGAGCTTTACTTTCTCGATCCAGAGCCGCTAACGGTTCATCCATCAGCAAAAATTTAGGGCTACTCAGAAGAGCACGAGCGAGGGCAACCCGTTGCCGCTCACCCCCAGAAAGGTTGGTGGTACGGCGCTCAAGCAGGTGCCCAATGCCGGTGAATGCGACCGCCTCATCAAAGCTGATACGCCGTGTACTCGCCCGCTTTAAAGCAAAATCCAGATTACCGCGTACCGATAAATGTGGAAACAATGCTGCCCCTTGAAAGACATAGCCAATAGGACGTTTATGGGGTGGCACAAAGACCCGCTCGTCCTGCCAAACCGTATCGCCCACCCGCAAATGACCCCGGACAGACGGCTCAAGTCCCGCAATGCAACGCAACAAAGTCGTTTTACCACCGCCAGAAGGGCCAAATAAAGCGGTTATCCCCGATTCTGGAAACGCCGTTTGCACTTCGAGGGAAAAATTGCGCCGTTTTAATTGAAAATTTACCTCAATACTCATGGATTGATCAGACAATGAAATATAAAAAATTATGAATTTTAGTATAGATTGAGTCAGATCGCAATTAGCTAGCAGCCTGTGTTACAATTTCGATTTTTTTGGATTAAATTGTAAGGTTGATGCATAGCACAATTTTCATTAACAAACGTTAATAAACATAAAAATTTTATTATAAATTTTCAACCCATTTTCCTTAGCGCATAGAAGTCTAATTGACCAAACAAAACAATGAAATACGTTAACAGTAAACAAGCAAGTAAACAATTACGTTTGCACTTGACAAATTAGAATTTGTTTAGTATGCTGCCACCCAGCTAGAGCCAAGGGGTTTTAGTTCAAGTAGCAGGTATTTGGTTCAGTCTGTAAAGTTAGACTGGTAAAACCTGAGACTGACAACAACTTATTGGCGAGAACCAAGTCAATTCTGGTTGTTGTCTAAAGCGATCTAAGAAATATTTAGATCTTTGGGAGATACCCCCGCCAGGACTTTGTCCTGTGTGCGTTGTTAATTAATGGCAACATTTGTTAATGAAAATGTATCGGAGTAAAGAATATGTCTTTACGCATAGGCATTGATTTAGGTGGCACCAAGATCGAAATCATTGCGCTTGATAACCAAGGGAAAATTTTAACCCGTGAACGAGTTTCCACCCCTAAAGATTATACCGCTACAATACAAACACTCACCGATTTAGTTCTCCGCATTGAGCAGCGTTTTAATACGCAAGGCACTGTCGGCCTTTCCATGCCCGGCGCATTATCTCCAGCAACGGGTTTGATCAAAAATGCCAATTCAGTCTGGTTAATTGGGCAACCCTTAGATCGTGATCTCAGTGCCGCCTTGCAGCGTCCAGTTAAATTAAGCAACGATGCCAACTGCTTTGCCCTGTCTGAGGCCGTAGATGGTGCGGCGGCGGGGGCATCCGTCGTCTTTGGCGTGATTATTGGCACCGGCACTGGTGGCGGTATTGCTATTAATCAACAAGTTTTAAATGGCGTTAATGCCATTGCCGGAGAATGGGGGCATAATCCTTTACCTTGGCCTCAAGCAGAAGAATTGCCGGGTCCCGCCTGTTATTGTGGCAAACACGGCTGCATAGAAACTTTCCTCTCTGGACCGGGCATGGCGCGTGATTATCAAGCGGCAAGCGGCCAGACACTTTCATCGCCTGAGATTGTTGCCTTAGCTGAGGCGGGAGATAGTGCCGCTCAAGCTTGTTTATCGCGTTATGCTGACCGTTTAGCCAGAGGATTAGCCACTATAATCAATGTATTAGACCCAGATGTAATTGTATTGGGCGGCGGGATGTCGAATTTAACTTATTTATACACTCAAGTGCCGCGTTTATGGAAACCTTATGTCTTTTCAGATCAGGTGGATACGGTGTTAAAACCCGCCAAGTTTGGCGATTCCAGCGGAGTGCGTGGCGCAGCGTGGTTGTGGGATAATAACTTATGAGAGATTTAAAGTTTGTGCAATCTCATGAACCGTAATATCTCGTTTTTTGTCGAGGCAAAATTTGAAGAGTTTTCTTTTTATTTCGTTCATCTGGTAAGGTATTTTGGAGTCCAAAGCTTTAGCTTTGGACTTAATTTATAAATTAACCACCATAAATCGTCTATTAAACGTGTAAACCGCGACCAACATCAGGAATGAAAGCAACAGTAATCCACCCGCAAGCCAATGCGCTTGGACATATTCTAAGTTTTCGACATGATCGTAGATAGCAATGGAAAGCACTTGAGTTCTACCCGGGATATTGCCACCGATCATTAATACTACTCCAAATTCTCCTACTGTGTGGGCAAAGCCGAGCACGGTGGCTGTTAAAAATCCGGGGCGTGCTAGCGGTATAATGACGGAAAAAAAAGTATCCAACGGTGATGCCCTCAAGGTAGCCGCCGCCTCCAAAAACTGTTTACTAATGGCAGTAAAGGCATCTTGTAACGGTTGAACCACAAACGGTAATGAATATAAGACGGAACCGATGACTAAGCCGGTAAATGTAAAGGCTAAAGGTTTTCCGCCTAAAGCCATTGATAGTCCTCCCACAGGACCGTATGGTCCAAGTGCAATGAGCAAATAAAAACCCAATACTGTCGGTGGCAAAACCAGCGGTAAGGCAACGACAGCTTCCACTAGGGGCTTGCCGCGCCAACGAGTACGTGCCAACCACCAAGCCAGTGGCGTACCAACCAGTAACAGGATGACGGTTGTTAGGGACGCAAGTTGGAGAGTAATCCACAATGCGCTCAGATCAGCCTCATGCAACATCTCCTCACTGCTCCTCGTAACCGAAACCTTGGATGATTGCCTTAACTTCGTCACTCCGCACAAATTCCATAAATGCTTTGGCGACTGGATTATGGGAAAGTAACACGGCTTGTTGCTTGATAGGCTGGTATAGGTTGGCAGGCACTTCCCAGTAGGAGCCGCTGATTGCAAGGCCCGGCTGCTTGATTTGCGAAAGTGCGACAAAACCTAACTCAGCATTTCCACTGATGACGAACTGGTAAGTTTGGCCAATATTCTCGCCACGCACCATTTGGAACCGCAAGGTATCCCAAAGTCCTAATTTTTCCAAGACTTGTTTAGCCGCTTCACCATACGGTGCCAACTTAGGATTAGCAATGGCGAGGTAGCGATACGCCCGTTTTTTGAGTACCGCACTGGTAGCATCTAGTTTGGGACTAAAAAGAACGATTTTGCCCTGAGCATAAGTAAAGCGGCTGTCGGGCAATGCGACACCTTTTTGTTCGAGCAATGCGGGGCGACGTGTGTCCGCCGAAAAAAAAGCATCAAACGGCGCACCATTCATAATTTGGGCGTAAAATTTGCCCGTGCCACCGAAAACTAAGACGATTTTATCACCAGTTTGCTCTTGAAATCGCTCGGCAATCGCCTTTATGGCACTCGTTGCGTTCGAGGCGACGGCGATACGCGCTTCTCCGGCTCTAACCGGTGGATCGCCGATAAAAACACTCAGTAATCCTATAGTTAGTATAAATCTAATCATGGTATGAATTCTCCTATTTAAATGCTGTTTGGCAAAATAAGTTTAACATTATTGTCAAGAATGTTGAAGGACTTGAGCATCGAGTGTCATTAATTTGAAAAATTTCATCTTTAGTGGCAAAATGACTTATTTTACCTAAATGAATCGTCAAAAAATGGCCGCCAAAAAATCCTATTTCTTCAAGAAATAGGATTTTTAAAGTCCATCACATTAACAAGGAGATTGCAATTAATATGAATTTTCTGCTTGAGGCCAATGTAAACTGTAACTTATTTTGAATAAAGCAAAATATTTTCCATGAACGATAAAACACTATTTTTAAGCGCACTACGTCCTTTTTCCTTAGTCGTTGCCGTGGCAACCTGTGGGCTTGGTGTCAGTCTTGCTTTAATCGATCAGGCAAGCGATGCTAGTCTTGCTTGGCTTGTCTTGATTGCAGGTGTTCTGCTTCAGATTGCCGTTAATCTGATTAATGACTCTGGGGAAAATTTAGCGATCACTGCTTCTCAACGCTGGCGGATTAAACGCAACGCCCTAGTTGGCTGGATAACAATGTTGATAGCTGTGCTACTTGGTTTGTATATGGTGAGTATTCGTGGCTGGCCACTGTTCGTACTGGGTGTGGTGGGTGTACTAGGCGCATGGGGATATACTGGAGGACGTGTTAATTATAAGCAACGTGGCTTGGGTATCCTGTTGGTGTTTCTTTTGATGGGCGTTATGCTGATAGGAGGCTCCTATTATACATTGACGGGTGAATACCAGTGGAAAGTGTTTTGCTTATCTCTGCCCTTCAGCCTGTTGTCATCGCTGCTGCTGTTAAGTAACGAACTGCGTGACTATGAGGAAGACCTTGCCGCAGGTATCAGAACGCTGAGTGTACGCTTAGGCTATCAGGTGGGTGTTAAACTCTACTACCTCCTAGTGGCTCTGTTGTATTTCATCAGTGCGCTGCTTTTCTGGGCAAATATGCTGCCCAGTCTGTTGTTGCTTATGATGACTGCTTTAGCATTGTGGACACCGCTCAAGTTGCTTAATGCAGCACAAAGACAGCGACGCATACTCACTCCCTTAACGGGACGCTTTTATTTTATTTTCAGCATCGCTTATTTCGTTACAATTTGGATGGATTTGCCATGAATCAAGATTTAGTGCTGTCATACGCATTACCCGTTACTCTTTTTTGTATCATGTTCAGTATGGGTACTGGGCTGCTTATCAATGACTTCAGGCGTGTATCGCCCTTCGCAGTGCTGACCGGTATCGTCAGTCAAATGTTATTGCTACCTGCTCTAGCATTGATTGTGCTCCTACCCTTGCAGCTTCCTCCAGAAATCGTTGTGGGGTTCATGATTTTGGCTTTCAGTCCGGGCGGTACTACCTCCAATATGTTCTCTTATCTTGCTAATGCTAACCTCGCCCTGTCTATTACGCTAACAGCAGTTGTCAGTATAATTACCCCTATCACTCTCCCGCTTTTTGGCGGCAGGGTGCTGGCTTGGCAGATGGGTACAGAGCAAGATATTTCTTTGCCATTTCTACTTACCTTTGCCAAGCTAGTGGTGGTTACGGTGATTCCGGTCGCACTGGGTATGCTTCTGCGTTACTTCCGCTCCGAATTTTGCCAGCGTCATGAGAAGTTGATAACACACATTCCACTATTCATGCTGCTATTTGTTATCGTTGGAATCATCCATAAAAATTGGGAACAGATGCCCCTGTTTGTGGAACAGAGTGGCTTTCCTGCTCTACTACTGGCTAGTCTTGCATTAGTTGGTGGATACATTTTGGCTCGCAGTCTGAAACAAAGCAAGCAAGACTCACGCACCATCGGTATTGAAACGGGCATTCAAAATGCGGGCACCGCGATACTGGTGACAGGAACCATTTTGCAAAATCCTACGATGACTATCGTTCCCGTTATGTATGGTATCTTGATGCTAATACCGACGTTCGCCTATGTTTTATGGATTAAGATTCTGGTTTTAGGTGTCCAAACAAAAGGTGGACGCCTAAATAAGGGACAAGTCTAATGTTGAATGTTTTATTCGTTGTCCTACATTCGTTGTACTCACCACCACAACGTGGCATGATCTCAACGCTTACATTAACAAGGAGATTACAATAAATATGAATTTTACCCATAGTCTGCTATTTGGACTATTGCTTGCCACATTAGTGGGCTGCGATAGTGGTGATAGTTCTCTTGATGAGATAGAAAAACTTTCACCGGTTCGACTCAGTGAAGAAGTGATTGATGTGAATGAGTTTTTGGAAAGGGTGTCTTTTATGGGCACAAAAATTTTGAGCTTGGATGTTGGGGTAGGTAGTGGCGCTTTCCACTTTAGAGATGATAACACTGATGAATTTTATACCATCACTGATAGAGGACCCAATCTGGCCTGTAATGAAAGCGCACAAGTGTTGGATATTCAAAATTTCTGTCAAGAGGGCAGGATTTTTCCAGTACCCAGTTTTACTCCAACTATTTACAAATTCGATATTGATGCGGGTGGCGTTTTTGGTACAAAATATGAGTTCATTGAAACCATCACACTCAAGGATCGTGATGATAATCCGATTTCTGGTTTACCTAATCCCTTACAGGTCACAACGACAGAAAATGCCTATGATAAGAATGGCAAGAAACTGGATTTTGATTCAGAGGGTGTAGATACTGAAGCCATTGTCAAATTATCCAATGGCACTTTTTGGTTAGCTGAGGAATATGGTCCCAGTTTGATTCATGTGGCTGCAAATGGGCGAATTCTTGAACGTATTGTGCCAGCCGGTGTTGAAGCCGATTTGGCGAGCGCGAATTATCGGATTATTGGTGCCTTACCCGCTATTCTTAAAAAACGGCAGCTAAATCGTGGTATTGAATCGCTTGCGGTGAGCCCTGATGAAGACTTTTTATATTTTATTATGGAAAGTCCAGTGGCTTACCAAAATTCTCGTTATGTCCGCTTATTCAAAGTCAGTTTACGTGAGTTTGATCTTGATAGCGTGGTGGCTGAATATGTTTATGTGATTGATGAACCTGAGACTTTCACGGCTGATAATACGACTCAGCAGAGCGATGTTAAAATCAGTGAAATGGTGGCTTTAGATACTGACAAATTTATTATTCTGGAGCGTGTCACTAGACACACTAAATTATATCAGCTATCAAAGCTAGAGGATGCGACTAATATTCTTGGCACAGAGTGGGATGATGAAGCGATTGAGCCCTCGTTAGAAAGGTTGTCAGATTTAACGGCTCAAGGTATTATCCCGCTGGAGAAAAAATTGGTTTTTGATTCTCGCCGTGATATTTCTGATTTGGATTCAAAAATTGAAGGGATAGCTTTGCTGGATGATCAATATTTAGTGTTCATCAATGACAACGATTTTGGCATTAAAGGCGCACAAACGCGCATTCGGCTCGAAAAAAGAGTGGAACAGTTGAATAAATAGGAGTCCAAGATTTATCTTGGAAAATTTAAAAGAACCTTTTGATAGGAGGATATCAACATTGGCTATTTTATGCCCTCACACACATCAAGCTAAGCATGAGTTTAACCAGTCTGAGACAGCAGCGAGTATTGAAAGTTGTCCTAAATGTCACGGACTTATCAAATATTGTCCACATTGTCAACATGCCAATCGTTTGGCAGCTCATTATTGCGTCGAATGTGGTACTCAATTAATGATACAGGCGAAAGTCCCCTCCCAATTGCTCCGCCCCGGCGAAATCCGTCAAGAGGCAAAAGCATTGAGCAATTATTCGTTGGACAATAGTTTACAATTGCCAGAGGGACATCGGCCTTTTATGTGGTTTTCTGTCCAAGAAGGTTTATTGGTTTTGACTAAAAACCAGGCGCAAAGGGCTTTGCCATTGGCTCTTCATTTTCTGCCCGATTATCAGTTTGATAGTCGTGCCCTTTTGCTAACTAAGGATTTCCCATCTTATACGACTTGGATACAGCAGCCTTTGGTCAGTGAACAAGGTTTATTTGTCGCCTGCGAAGATAAGTTGCTGTATTTTCCGACGCATGGTTATGACCGCTTATTCGCTCCCCAATATTGGCGTCCTGATCCCGGCTATAAAATACTCGCTATTGCGCTGGGTGAAGATGGACACCCATTTTTATTAGTGAGTGATAGTGAGAACAATTTGCAATTGTTATTGGGCAACGCCCAGTCAGGACAATGGGGTAATACGCGAATTAATTTGGAAAAACCGACCAATGAAGGTGGGTATGCCATAGCGGTTGGTCGAGCTGTGCCTGAGTTGTGCGCCATTTATGATGGTAATGAATTGTTACTTGTGAATTTGACCAGCAAAACTGTTCAACATCAGTTACAATTGAAAGATGCAGTGATACCGCCGGATGCTCTATTTCATAAGCGCGTTAAAGCGTCTTATTTTGAGCCTTTTTTGATAGGCACTCAAACAGATTCTTTACGTTGCATTATGCCGGTTAGCTCTTCTGCTTTGAAAGCAGGCGTTGTCAGGTTTGAGGGTAGTCAGGCGACTCCCATTAATACGTCTGAGTTTAAAATGGGTACCTGGTTATTACCCGATCCTTGGGGGGTTGGATTTATAGTGTGGTCGGAGGATGCGGTGCAGCGTTATGAGGGGCATCAACCATCGTGGCAGGATGATGGCGGTGATTTTTCGCTGCTTGTGCCTTTGCAGACGCCCCATTGGTTTGTTGGGCAGACACAAGAGGTTTCAAGTTATAGCCCTGAAACCAACGATATTGTTGTGTTTTCTAGTCGTCAGTCTGATGATCGTTACAGCATTAATCTTGAGTGTCGGCCCCAATTGTCGAATGTTAAGGGGAGCAAAGTTGCAGGTATGCCACCGATACAGTCGAATGGACGCTTGTTTATTGCGTTACGGGATACTAATGATGATACAGTTACGGTTTACACGATGCAAATTGCTCGTTAATTTATTCTTTTTTTTGCCCTCGCTGGTTTGGGGAGTGGATTATGACATTATGTTGGATGCGTCCGGCTCTATGCGGGGATTCCGAGCAGAGCGACAAACTTGGGAGAGATTGTTAAGCCGTTTGGAGTCATCGGCACAGCGAAAATATCAATTTGGCGAGAAAAGTCATTTTCGACGTGTCGATGCACCTTTAATCAATGTGAGATTGAGAGATGATGCGACTTATTTGGGAGATGCCTTAAAAGATTGGTTAGAAGGATCAGAGCGGGGTGAGGTGGTTGTTATTATTACGGACAATGTGGCTGATATAGGGGGGGATTCATCAGAATCTCAACAAGTTTTTTATGATTTGTTGAGCAAACAGGATTCTCCTTTTTCACACATTGCCATTTTTCCAATCACTTTGCCTTTTGATGGCAAGGTTTATTCTCTCGACACTGGGAACGCTTTTAAGTTTTATAAGGGCACCCGTGCCTTGTCGATTTATGTCATTGCGAGGGCGCCTTATTCTGATGAAGATTTTGATAAGCTACGCTTGTTTATTCAGGAGCGACTCGATATCAAGGATTGTCAATCTCAATGTATTCAGGTTAAACCTTTTGAGAGCGAAAAAGTGTCTGGGCTGGTTGGGGATATTGAAATTAATCCGATTTTAACACGAGATGCTAATGTGGGTTTTGAGCAACAGCCAGATGGGACGAAATATTTGCTTGTAAAAGGGCTTTCTCTGGATAATGAAATTAAGTTTTCATTTAATGTTGATGTTCAGTCGCGTAGTAGTTTTGAGCTACAAAATGTTGAATTACACGCACAGATTCAGCTATTTAAGGAGGATAATTTAAAGCATTTTGAGTTGACAGATCATTTCACGGCTGAGGTTACCCCTCGACGCGCTACGATTTCTCCGGACAAGATTCAAGATCTGAGTGTCAGTTTTCAAAACGAGCCATTTAGCTTTGGTGATTTGGGTTTTTTTGAGAAGTTATTTTTTTCTGTGCAAAATAATAGTTTGACGGTACATGGCAATCTTGAGATAAAATTCAAGGCGAATCGTGAGAATATGAAATTATCTCAAGTGATTATCGGTTCTTGGAGTTATGAAGGTGATGCGAGTGAGTTGGGTCAACCAAGGGTCGAGGTACAACAAAAAGTCTATAAACTTGGTGTGTTAGTCGAGAGCATGTTGCCGGAAACTTACATCGCGCAAAAATTGTATAGCGTTCCTGTCACTTTGGAATTACGTTATCCGCCATACGCGCTCTATTTCATTCCTTTTGTAATATTCTTCTTGGTTTTGAGCTTTTTCTTTTTTGGATTTCTTTTTCAGTCTAAAACTTATTCTTTGGAAGACGATATGGGTCATCCACAGGAGTTTTGCTTGGGATTCTGGCAAAGCTATCAACATGGGAACGAGTCGTTGAGGTTTTCGCTCACTTATTGGGGACTCTTTTTTTGGGTTAGCGTTCCCCGCCCGTTCCGCCTTCATTCACCTTTGGTGAGTGCTGGGCAGTATATTAGGATATCGAATCCTGAAACCGATGAGGAGTATAATTGGCAGTTGCTTCGCAAGGAAGTGGAGGATGATGAGGAGGATGATAAGGTTTGGTCATCGTCTGGCGGGAAAAAATTATTTTCAAAATCAAAAAGCGATGAGGATTGGTTGTAACATTGGACGTCCAAGATAAATCTTGGACTCCTATCAAAATTTGAGGATAGAATAAATATGATAAAAATAAGGCATTTTGCAAAGTGGTTGAGCATTTTTTGTCTCACCCTCCTACCGATGGAGGCGGCAAACAGTGTTGGATTATGGGATTCAACACTACCCGGTAACCAAACCGTCATGATTTTGTTTTTATGGTTGTTGGGATTTGTTATTTTGTGTTTTTCCCTCTATCGCGTTCTTTTGAAAAGCCAAGTCCGTCAGGGTGTGCATCCTCATATACTTGGTTATACGTTGAGTTTGTTAGGTACGGGTGGATTTTTGCTGGTATTGTTTTTGTCTCTGGCAGATCAGATAGGATTGGGTTGGTTTATCGTGATAGGTAGCATTTACCTCATTACGTTATTAATGTTGGTTATTTTAGGTAAAGCTTTGAAATTCATTGTATTATTTTTATTTATTATGATTGTGGTCATCGCATTTCATTTGGCTAATATTTAAGGGGGTAAAAATATGCCAACAATACAGCACCCGGCACTGATTATTGGTTTAGGCGGCACGGGTAAGCAAGTCTTGCTCAACTTTCGCCGTATGTATTATGAGCGGTATGGGAGCACACGTCCCCCTTATGTGGGACATCTTTGGGTTGATACGGATTACCGAAATCTTACCATAGATGGCAAAGAAATGGATTTCTTGATGCAAGAAGTCAATTTTGCTGAAGAGGAAAAGATTGGGGTAGAGGTAGGTTCAAAAGAATTAAAGAAGATTTATGACAACACTCAAGACTATCCCTATATTTTTTCATGGTTTGACAAGGAATTAATGAAGTTAGGTCCGATTGTTGATGGGGCAGGCGGTATTCGCAGTTTTGGTCGTTTGGCGTTTTTTTACCACTATACCAATATTATGGCTAAAGTGCGTAACCTGCTCGGAAAAATCAACGATGTGAATATTTATAGAAATGCCTTGACAGAGCAAGGCATTCAGGTGGATGCGAAGTCGACAGATGTCTGGCTCATTTTTTCCATTGCCGGGGGTACTGGGAATGGCATGTTCCTAGATTTTGCATTTGCACTACGTCATCTGTTGCCCGGTGTCCGCATACGCAGTATCATTTTGTTGCCATCGGTGTTTTCTAATGATTTTAGTAATAAGTATTATGGTAATGCTTATTCCGCTTTGATGGAATTAGAACATTATGGCTATGGTCGGGATGTTGTACAAGATGGTGTTCAAGGCGGTTTTCCTTTGGCTTGGACCAGAGAGCTGTATGATAATGGTGAAACATTGTCGGGGCCCGTTTTTGATACGACTTATCTTATTGACAATGCCCCGGCGAGTCACGCTGGTCAAGTGGCACTAGATAACAAAAATGCCTTGTGTCGTATGATGGCAGAATGGTTGTATATCGAATATAGCAGTGGTCCAGAGGTTGCCGGATTGGTTGCAAAGCGTCGTGAGGATGAAGTTGCTTTTGCCGACGCACTTAATATGGTTTTTACCCATCAGTATGATTATCAAGGGGTTCAATTTAAGGAAATTTTTTCTCGTCGCTATTCGAGTTTTGGTCTTTCTAAACTTTATGTCCCAGTTGATCGCGTAGAGACGGCTGTACAGCATCGTTTAGTTAAGGATTTGATTGTTTTTTGGACGGGGGGTAGAGAGATTCCGGCTGATTTGGATAATTTGCTGGAAAGGGATTATTTCCGCAAAGTGCGTATTAATAATAGTACCGAGCATCGTGATTTTATCCACGCCTTGGAAACCGATGGCACTGGAGGACGTTTGAGCCACATTTTAAAAGGACTCATTCGGGATGGCGGGGGAGAATTCATCAGAAATGTTTATTCTGCCCAAGTCCGCAAAAAAATGGAGGACTGGAGACAAGATATATTGCAGGGACAATTAGATCGCAAGGATATCCAAGCTCAAAGGGGAAAAATAACCAAGAGTATTCTCCAAAATAGCGAGGATCATTATAAGGTCGTGATTGAGAATCTTGGCCAACTGGTCACGGAGATGCTCAACGAGCCTCACTATCGCTTTGATGTGACACTTGAAGTGCTGCACCGTATGTGCAGCCGTTTAAGTAATGATGTCGAGCAATTTAAAAAGATGGAGGAACGGAGTCGTGCGTCTAGTAACAATGTGGCTGGACAAGTGCTGGAACTCCTGCGATGGTTAGATGATGTGAATGGCCGTTTTACCCGTCAAACCGTTATTGAGGTTGCATTGGAGAGCATTGAGCGACAGATGATACGGGAATTGCAAGCTCAGATAGCAGGGGCTGCGGCGGTTCTGGCGAGTCGGGTTGCTGATTATATTGGGCGAGGGACTCAAGATAAAAATGCACAAGGCGAAAAAATGACGGTTGAAAGTTGTTTGATTAAACAAGTCATGGATTACCGTGATGCGCTGAAAAATGATGTGTTGAGTCGTTTGAATGAGCGCATCCATGCCTTTGAGAAGATTGAACCTTCGCCTATTTATCAAGAATTGAGTCAAGGGGTTCAAGAAACGGATTTCTTTTATGTTGATCAAAACAATAATCCTATCGGAGAAAATACTTTAACGCTTTGGGAGAAAAACTTCTTTGGGAAACAAGAGGCTGCGGGTCCGAGCGATTTATGGGATATGCGTAATACCTTAAAGCAAGGTGAGAAGAAACTGATCGTTCGTTTACTCTATTTTGCTAAGAAAACCATGAGTCACATTAGAGATCGCAGGGTAGATGTGATTGAACGTTTAAGCGAGCGTCACAAAACCGATACGCCTCAATACAAGGCTGTGGTTGATCAATTGTTGAGTTATGGCAAACATTGGTTACCTGAGCCTGATCATTTCGTAGGTAATGCCCTCAGGGAGAAGGAATCGAGACTGTGGGTTGCAGTCTCGGAACAGCAGGGGTCTGAACCTCATGAGGATTTTAAAAATGATGTGATGCAAAGCGAAACTTGTCAATTTTTGGCGACCACATCTGATCGCGTTTACGCCGCCTCTGAGATCGCCGCTTTCCCGTTGATGGCTATTCGGAATTTGAAGCGGTACCGCGATGAGTCTTACTATCGCTATTTGCAAGATGGCAAAGTTTTGCATACTGATTTGGCTTATGAAAAATTCCAAGATTTACTCCTCAAAAAATCTGATGAAGTTGAGTCTTATATCGGTGCTCTGAGGATATTTTTACAGGCCACTTTGTTGGGCGTTATCAAAGCGGAGAAAAGCAATACTGGTTTGATGAAATATGTTTATGTCGATGATTCCCAAATATTTAGCAAAAGCACAAAATTGGGTCCTTTTTCCTTAGCCATTGCGCGTTTAGCACGCTCTCAAGAAAAAGCTTCACGAGACGGAATCCAAGCCCGTGTGGTGGATGCCATAAATAGTATGGATGATAAAACGATGCAAAAATGGTGTACGCTTTTGTCTTTCCATGCGGAATGGGGTGAAAATGCCTCTTTCTTTTCTCGTTTTCCCGAAACTCATGCTGTTCGTCAAATTTTGAAGCAGGAAGCTGACACTTTGATTGCTCAGAATGGAGATCGCATGAAACAAGCGGTGCTAACGGAGTTAAATAATCTAACGACATGGGCAACCAGCACGCCCCCACGAGCAGCTTTTTGGGCGGTAGAACAACCAGAGGGCGCCGGGATTTATATTTTTGAAAGTTGGAGACGGTGAGGTTTTAGGAGTCCAAGATTTATCTTGGATGTGAGGTATCAGATATGGGATCATTAAACCATAGTTTAACCGCAGGCCGGATTGCCGGCTTATTATTCAATGATGAAAGATTCGAGGTGATGCCCGAATTAAGTTTGGATGGTAGCCAAATAGAATTAATCCCCAACCTGGCGGTTTATACAGACCCTCCACCACAGGCGAGCCCAATGGATGATGTCTTGATGGTATCTCAAATGCCTGACTTGATAATTGAGGTACTTTCACCAAAGCAACGTATTAGTGATATTTTTGTTAAGTTTAAAGCTTATTTTGCGCTTGGTGTTAAGTCGTGTTGGTTGGCTCTACCATTGATAGAAGTGATAGATGTTTACTCTCAACCTGATCAACATCGTACCTTTGATCTGAATGACTCCTAAGTGATTGATGAGGTAATGGATATACATTTGCCTATTGCTAAGGTATTTGGAAGATAAGTAGGTACACATAAATCTTTTAACGTCCTTTTGTTTCGGGAAATCCGCGGAGCGAAATTCCCGAAACAACTGAGGTTTCTCGTTCCCACGCTCTGCGTCAATGCCATTAAGTTAAGAGATATTGTAGGGTGGGTAGAGCGATAGCGAAACCCACCATTGTTATAAATTTACGCCCGGATCTTCGTTTCAAATGTTTGGTTGGTGCAGCGGGCAACCACAAGGGATTGCCCCTACCCACCCTACAAAAAACCTTAACTTAATGGCATTGACGCGAGGCAAAGGAATGCCTGCCTCGACGCGAGGCAAAGAATTTTAAAATAATAACTATCATGCAAAACGACATACTTTGTCCACATTGTTACACTTGGCGATGCCATCCCGATGATCGTTTTTGTGGTCATTGTGGCGACAATTTGTTACAGGTTAAGACTGTTGTCGAGCCTGCAAGGATTTATCAGGGAAGTCAAGTGCCGAGTCAAATAACGACTATCATCCGTAATGTGCGCGGTGGTTTAGGTGGTACCAGCTTTTTTTGGCGTAATGCCAGCGGTACTCAAGTGCCTATTGTCAATTTAGATCAAAACGATTTCAATCAACCCGGTGAAGAGGTTTCTTATCCCATTAACAGTGCTGATTTGGCACTTCAGGGCAATGCGCCGGTGGAGTGGTCTCTCATTCATAAGGTTGCGCCCACTAAAGAGTACCCGCGAGCGACTTTGTCCTATGGTGTTGCTGTTCCGGTTTTCGTCTTTGAAAAGTCGGATTTTTTGGTCCAAGACACAGAAACGATTCGCTTGACTTTGCTACATAAAGAGGGTGGTGTTGCGTTGGTAGAAAGGATTGCGGTGAGCGCGTATGAGGGGGTGGCATTGAGTTTGCCGACTATTGAGGCGGCTTTTACTTCTTCTAAGGATGATCAACATACGTTCAATTTTCCAATCAACGGTGAGTTATTGGCGGTACTCAAAGGGCGCCCCAAAGGTCTCGATTTGACGTTGGATGTGTTTATAAAACATAAGCCCAAACCCGTTGAATTAAAGGTCACTCTCCGTTTTCCTATCCCTGCCAAACCGGTGCTGAAGTTGCCAGATAAAGTGCGTGGCTTAGAAGGGCGCTCTTTACGTTTGCCCATAGAGGTTGAAAATCAGGGGGGGGAAAGTTGCCAGCTCTCAAGCGTTCAGGTGGAGATCCGTCGTGGGCGTGAAGTGATTCTCCCTTTTAATTATCAACCACCACAAGCTTATCTGTTGGAGGCGGGTAAATCTCATTCTTATATTCTCAATATTCCATTAGTCAATGATGAGCAGATTGCTGCAAAACGTTATCAGTGTGATGTAGAGCAAATGCTGGTAGAAGAGCAAGTGGATAGTTCTCAGTTGAAGTTGACTACCGAGTTGGAGGTACGCAGTAGTCAGGATTATACCGGTATTGTGACTATAGACTTTGGTACAACCGCAACGGCTGTGGCTTTTTATCCTCAAGAGGAACAAGGGGCGATTTCTCTGCCTTTGTCAGAAAAGGATAGCTTTTTACCGACAGCAATCGCGTATTATTTGGATAATGAAGATCAATTGCAATATGATATTGGTTATGAGGCTATTGCGCTGTTAGACAGTGGGAAATTTTCTGATCTCGTTTATTTGGATAATCTTAAGTGGCGGTTGGATGAGTCTGAGCCGGTCTTATTACCAGATGGCAACGAGCGGACATGGGAAGATATAGCGGCTGATTATCTGAAAAAGATTAAAAACATTATTGAGGAATATATCGTTGCTGTTGTGAAACAGGTTAGTATTACGCATCCTTCTCGCTTTCATCCTTTGTTAATGAGTGCTTTGAATAGGGCTTATGAAAAAGCAGGATTGGCGCCTTTGTCAATTGTTATGGGTAGTGAGACACATAAGACGGTTGCGGAAAGTTGGCCTTCTGTTACCACCAGTTTACCTGTCAGAGATATTAAGACTTTTAGGCATAATACGGTAGGTGATGGCGTATTTAGGGATGATTTTGGCAAATATGGGGTACTCACTTACGATGTGGGCGGGGGGAGTACTGATATGTCATTGTTTTTGGTCGAGATTGAAAATTTTGCCAAGATGCGGGTGACTGAGCTAGGCACTGATGGTACTGGTAGGGGAGATGATCGTTTTTTTGGGAATGGTTTTTCTGCTTTATTATTTAAGCATTTGTGGCCTTCGTGTGAGCTGTGGCTGAAAAGAAAGGGTTATGATCCGAGACAGTTTCCTATTACTTTGCCTTGGGATGCTGTACGTCCGGGGGCGGCTCAGGTGATAGCGCGTGAAAACGGGCGACGTTGTGTGGCTTTTGTGCTTGAGCATTTGCAAAGTGATAGTGGTGCTTTTAGTCAAATGAGTGTTCGTTTTAGGAATAGTCCGGGCTGGGATGATAAAGAGAAGTGGGCGCAGGGGGAAGAGCTTGCGAATTTGATAACTGAGTTCCAAGAGGAATGTGATTCGAGTCTGGGGCAATCGAGTTTGACTTTACAGGGTTTGTCCAATACTGATATTTTGATACAGAGTGATGGTATTTCTCTTTATTTTGGGCGCTTTATCAAGGATTTTATTAAGACTTGCTCAATTCCTATGTTTGAACGTTTGCAGCGTTTGTCGCAGCTTTCAGATGTGAGTGATTTGGATATCTATGTTTTAACGAGTGGACGTGGTGGGTTTTTTCCGTTAGTCAATAGTATGCTGGAGGCGCATATCATGCGGCTTCGTCCTGAGAAAAGTGGACAGAAATTGATGCCGGTGCGTATTGATCCTGTTTTTGCCAAAACGATTGTTTCTCAAGGTAGTTGTCATCTTGCTCGGCTGCCGAGGGTGGCACCTGGGGTGATTTTCAAGGCGTGTGATTTGGCTTCTTTGGGTGTGCGGGGTGCGCCTGATCCTGATACTGGTATTTCTAAGTTTATTCCCTTATGTGCGGGTATTCCTACGCCTGCTGATGGTTGGGCGGTTGCAGAGTATCCGCTGTTGGGTCCGGGTGAAGTTTGTTTGTCTTTCTATCTCAGTGCTGATAATAAGGATGTTTTAAGCGATAATGATAAGTGCTTGGGAGAGGTTAGTGGTATGATTAATGTTAAGGAGGATGGTCCGGCGCATGTGATGGTTAAAGCTAAGGATGAAAATTGTCTTGATATTTATATTGGTTTTAAGTCTGGGGATGATTGTGAGAGTTGGGATAAACAGTTGTTGGGGGAGTATGAGTTAGGTTAGGGTTTAGCTACGCTGACTTCGTATCGGGAAATCCGCTCCATTCCCGAAACAACAAGTTTAGCTACGCTGACTTCGTTGCGGGAAATCCGCGTAGCGAAATTCCCGAAACAACAAGTTTCGGGAAATCCGCGTAGCTCCATTCCCGAAACAACAAGTTTAGCTACGCTGACTTCGTTGCGGGAAATCCGCGTAGCTCCATTCCCGAAACAACAAGTTTCGGGAAATCCGCGTAGCTCCATTCCCGAAACAACAAGTTTAAAATTAGTTTATCATTATGGAAATAAATAATTCTCTTCCTTGGATCTGGTTAGGTTTTGACGAGATTTACGTGCGTCAGCCGGGGTCCTCTACTTGGGAAATTTTGTCTCAAGATGAAGTCTCTTGGGCGGCGCGTGTTTTTGTCTCTGGTGGAGAAAAATTTTTGCGTCAACCGGGGCAAAAGCTGGGCTGGCATGAGGCGGGCTTAGAATTGGATAAAGTGGTTTTAAAACAGTTGCTTGAATATGTGGGAGAGTCTGCTGTTTTGTTCGCACCGCCCCGACAGACTCAGGTTTTGCAGCGTGTCGCACAAGAGATGGATTCGCCACCACAGGCGATAAGTTTAGATAGTCGTTTGATGGTCAACCAAGAGACGGTTTCAATCCGATCATGGCAGGGCAAAACGGATATTTATGTGTTCGATTGGACAAGGTTAGCTGTTATCAGGCAATTTTTCAAAGAGCAGCCGTCGTTGTTTGATGCTTGCCCTTTTCCGGTTTTGATGACGGCAAAAGCTTATGTAGAGGGCAAAATGGAAATTTTAGCTTATTATCAAGGTGGATTGGGGGCGTCAACGGCGATTTTGGAGCCGCCCTTGCAATATCATCAAGAAAGGCGAGAAGTGGGGTTAGGATTAGTTTGGGCTTGGGGTTTTGGTCTTAGAATGTGGCAATGGGCTTTAAAGCCAGTGGCTTTGCCAAGCGGAGATAGGTGGTTTTTTGAGTGTGTGCCGCCCAATATTTGTCGAGTCAGCGGGGGGGGTGAGCAGTGGACTTTGTTGGAGCCGGTGATGGAGGTGTGTTTTTTTTAATCACTTCATGAGTGCAAGGCGTACCTTTGTTGTTTAGCTACGCTAAACAAAACTTCAATGGCATTGACTCCATAGTACAAACTTCATTTGTTGTTTCGGGAATGGAGCTACGCGGATTTCCCGATTTTTTTTTGTTGTTTCGGGAATGGAGCTACGCGGATTTCCCGATTTTTTTTTGTTGTTTCGGGAATGGAGCTACGCGGATTTCCATATTTTTTTTTGTTGTTTCGGGAATGGAGCTACGCGGATTTCCATATTTTTTTTTGTTGTTTCGGGAATGGAGCTACGCGGATTTCCCATATTTTTTTTTGTTGTTTCGGGAATGGAGCGGAGCGGATTTCCCGAAACTTCATTTCATTATGGCATTGACTCCATAGTACTGCTGGGGGGTTTCATTTCAGATGTTATCAAAACAAGAATTGAAAGATTGGTTACAGCGTTTTAAGGCGTGGCTGCAAGAAAAAATGGGCAATTTTTTAGCGTTTTTTTGGCCTCGTATGGCACGTTGGACGACCAAAGTTGCTACCTTTTCACAGCGAAAGGCGGGGGAGTTAAATGGTTTGCCAAACTTGCAACCCCGTGTTTCTGATGAGCAAACCGTACCCACGTCTGTGATAAAAGCTTGGCATAAGGAGATACGTCATTCACACAAGATATTATTGGATAATCAGAAAACTTTATTAGAGGAAATACTTAGAACACGGGAGATTTTATTGGAAAATCAACCGCCAGTGAATGATAATGAGGTGAGGGTGCCGCCGATTGAGGATAGGATGACAGTTGAGTTAAGTAACGAGTTGCGAATTTATTTAGAACGTCACAATCTATTTGATGAAAAGTTATGGCTGGCATTGTGGCGGGGTGATCCGAGTCCCTGTGAATTGGCAAAACGTTTATTATTGGAATATCAGCCACTGAAAATTGAAAATTATAAGGAACTGGCGGCTTGGTTAGAAAAAGCGTCTGGAAATCAAAAGGGTTATTTTATTATTCCTACGCTTAATCATGAATGTGATTCTAATCTACATGAAACAGTCGAACAACGTATGGTTAGGGGAGCAATCAATCGGGTATTAGAAATTAAGCGTTTGGGCTTAGGCTGTGATGAGGGGGTGGTGTTGAAGGCGCAAGTGGTTTCTAGTTGAACACGCTCCGCGTCGAGGCAGGCATTCCTTTGCGGAGCAAAAATGCCATTAAATTAAGCTCATGTAGGGTGGATTAAGCGGAGCGTATCCACCGAAATATCACGATTAATCAGGTGGATACGCTATCGCTTAATCCACCCTACATGTATGGATTTTCCTTAACTTAATGGCATTTTTGCTTCGCGGCGGAACGAGAGGATTCTAACCTAATGACATTAACTCAGGAGTGCAAGGCGTACCTTGCACAAATTTTCTATGTGACGATATTGTTTTGGAGCTTAAGTTTTTCGCCGACTTACGCCACGGAAACAATGACGTACTATGCTTTTGTGATGTACAAGGCACCCTCAGTGGGCTCGACTTGGGATTTGCCGGATATGGAGACATTGAAACCGGGTCGCTATCGTTTCCAAATTGTACGCCTGCGGCAGGCGACTTTTTTCGTTGATGTTATTGCATTACGAGGAGAATTTAAATTTGTAGCCGATCCGGCGGGGGGTGTCAATCTCTCAGAAAAGGAGACTTTAGACAGTAGCCAAGAGGTTGTCACTGGCAATAAGCTAAACAGTTTATGGCTGAAAACGCCTGTTGATCAAGCCGATAGCTGGGAAAACGCCGGACGTCCATGGGTGCAAGCTTTAATTAATGAAATAAACCGCTCAGGTGAGCCTGATGCCAATTTGATACGTTTTCTTGTTCTTAAAAAGTCAGCTAAGTCCGAATGGCTGGATAAAAAAAATCTAAATATATATATTCTTTACCGACTTCATTATGAGGGGCTACAAGATAAGGATTATCTGGAGGCGCTTTCTCGTTTTGTTAATCCAAATCAAGCGCCAAGCATTGAGATTGACAGGCTCAGACAATGGATTAGAGAACAGGATCATTTTGAAAAGGCGGGCTATTTGGGGCAGGCTGATGAGCAACATAAGGAGTTCTATGAGTATTTTCAGAAAGTCTCTCAGGGGTTTTTGGATCAGATCGTCAAAAAGCAAGCTCAAAAGTATATAGTAAAAGCGGAGAATAAGATTGAAGAGGCTAAGAATTCTCTTGCTGATGCCAATAAGGAGATTGTTAAGGCAGAGCAAGGTGATCAAAGCTATTCCAATCCGCAGTTGATTGAATTTGCTAATAGTTCTTTGAGCTTGGCTGAGGATGAGAGCTATGCGGCACAGGATGAGCTTGATAAAGCAAAGGAGATGATTGGAGAGTCTGGCGTTGCTGATGTCCAAAAGAGGATTGATGAGGTTTTGGCGAAAATTGAGAGTGCTAGGCAACAATTGATTGGGCAGGTGCCGACGGCTGTCCAGGCGCCTAAGACGCTTGTGGAGAGTATAGATATATTAACAGTGATTTTATTGAGTCTGGTTGGCGGAGTGGCTCTCTTTTTGGTGATATTGTTTTTCAAAAAATCAAAATCAAGTTTTCAAAAAAAGCAAATGGAAAAGCAAATGGAAAAGCAAATGGAAAAGCAAAAGGAAAAGCAAAAGGAAAAGCAAATGGAAAAGCAAATGGAAAAGCAAATGGAAAAGCAAATGGAAAAGCAAAAGGAAAAGGGCAATGATTCGATTGATTATGTGTTAAAAAAAGAGCTTGATAAGATTTTAGAAGCTAAATATATAGAAGTGCTAAAAAACAATCAAGATTTTGAAAACCTAGTGGCTCAAATAGTCAAAAAACAAGTGGTTAATATCCTTAAAAGTCTGGCAAAACGTCCCGTCAGCGAGCCAGAGCAAACGATTTCATCGAGCCCTGAGCTAGTTGATACCTCGCTCCCTGAGCCGATTGAGGAGCCAGTTGAGTTAAATAATGAGTTGCGAGATTATTTAGAAAGTCACAATCTATTTGATGAAAATTTATGGCGGGCATTGTGGCGGGATGCTCCGAGTCCCTGTGAATTGGCAAAACGTTTATTATTGGAATATCAGCCATTGACAATTGAAAATTATGAAGAACTCGCGGCTTGGTTAGAAAAAACGTCTGGAAATGACAAGGTATATTTTATTATTCCTACGCTTAATCAAGAATGTGATTCTAATTTACATGAAATCGTCGAACAACGTATGGTCAAAGGGGCAATCAATCGGGTATTAGAAATTAAGCGTTTGGGCTTAGGGTGCGATGAGAGTGTGGCATTGAAAGCGCAAGTGGTTTCTAGCTAAATCGAGTGACATACAGAGAATTGTTCATGTTCAACAGAAAAACTATTATTTTACAGTCCATTGCTTATGTGGTGATATTGTTTTGGGGCTTAAGTTTTTCGCTGAGTTGTTACGCCACCACAGAAACAATAACGTACTATGCTTTTGTCATGTACAAGGCACCCTCAGCAGGCTCGACTTGGGAATTAGCGCCTAAATATATGGCGAAATTGAAACAGGGTAGCTATCGTTTCCAAATTGTACGCCTGCGGCAGGAGTTTAACTTAAATAACTGGATTGCATTGCGGGGAGAATTTGAATTTGTACCCGATCCTGCGGGTGGTGTCAAACTCTCAAAAAGGGAGACATTAGACAGCCGCGATAAAGTTAATGGCAACAAGCTAAACAGCTTATGGCTTAAAACGCCTACTGATAATAAATATATATGGAAAAATAAATATAGCTGGGAAGAAGCCGGACTACCATGGGTACAGGCTTTAATTGATGAAATGAAGAAATCATTTTCTGACGGTGCTCCCAATCCCAATTTGATGCGTTTTCTTGTTATTAAAAATAAAGCAAAATCCGAATGGGAAAAATCGTATAAAAAATATTATACTCTCTACCGACTTCATTATTTTCCAGATAAGTCACTATCAGATGACGAAGCTCTTAAGGCGCTATCTTGTTTTATTGATCCAAGTCAAGCACCAATCACTGAGATTAAAACGCTCAGAGAATTGATTGGAGCACAGGATAGTTTTGAAAAGGCTGGCTATTTGGGGCAAGCTGACAATCGACATAAGGAGTTCTATAAAGATTTTCAGAAAGCCTCTAATAAATTTTTGGACAATATCCTCAAAACGCAAGCTCAAAAGAATCTAAAAAAAGCGGAGGATAAGATTGAAGAGGTTTATAGTTATATTTATGAGGCAAAAGTTCAGATTGATAAAGCAGAGAACGCTGATAACAAGGATCAGTTGATTGAATCTGCCAATAACAAGCTGGATTTAGCGGAGAATGCTCTCAAGACTGCACAGGCAGAGATTGATAAAGCAAAGGAAAAGATTGGAGAGTTTGGCGTTGCTGATGTCCAAAAGAAGTTTGACGATGCTAAGGCGAACATTGAGAGGGCTAGGCAACAAGTGAGTGAGCTTGGAAAGGGGATAGATATATTACCAGTGACTTTTTACCTCTTTGTTGCTGGTGTGGGTATCTTTTTGTTTGTAAAGGTTTTCAAAAAAGAGGATAGAAGAGATAGGGATGACGACGATTATCTTGACATTTTAAATCATTCAAGCTTTCAAAAAAAGCACCACCGTAGAAAAAGAATTAAAATAAGAACTGGCACTCTGCTAAAAATACAGAGGCGAGAAAGAATTGATGTTGACAATACCCCCCAAAATGACCATTTTTTTTTCGGGGTAAAACTAGACAAACCAATCGACAGAAGATATGGCGGAATTAATGTTGACGGACAAAATGCCCCCCCCCAAAAAACACTAGCGCCCCCAATACCCATGGGAAATAGTGATAGCATTTCATCTCCTCAGCCATCTGCTGATTATGTCTCTAACACAGAGCAAAGCTCATCGAACACCGAGTAGATTGAGGAGCGGATTACAGTCGAGTCAAGTAACGAGTTGCGAGCCTATTTAGAAAGTCATCATCTATTTGATGAAAAATTATGGCTGGCATTGTGGTGGGGTGATCCGAGTCCCTGTGAACTGGCAAAACGTTTATTATTGGAATATCAAGCATTGATAACTGAAAATTATGAGGAAATAGCGGCTTGGTTAGAAAAAGCGTCTGGAAAACAAAAGGTATCTTTTATTATTCCTACGCTTAATCAAGAATGTGATTCAAATCTACATGAAATTGTAGAACAACGTATGGTCAAGGGGGCACTCAATCGGGTATTAGAAATTAAGCGTTTGGGCTTAGGGTGCGATGAGGGTCAATGCCATTAAGTTAAGCTTTTTTGTAGGGTGGGTAGAGCAGAGCGAAACCCACCAAATCGTTGAAATTTATAACAATGGTGGGTTTCGCTATCGCTCTACCCACCCTACAAGATTTCTACATGAAATTGTAGAACAACGTATGGTCAAGGGGGCACTCAATCGGGTATTAGAAATTAAGCGTTTGGGCTTAGGGTGCGATGAGGGTCAATGCCATTAAGTTAAGCTTTTTTGTAGGGTGGGTAGAGCAGAGCGAAACCCACCAAATCGTTGAAATTTATAACAATGGTGGGTTTCGCTATCGCTCTACCCACCCTACAAGATTTCTACATGAAATTGTAGAACAACGTATGGTCAAGGGGGCACTCAATCGGGTATTAGAAATTAAGCGTTTGGGCTTAGGGTGCGATGAGGGTCAATGCCATTAAGTTAAGCTTTTTTGTAGGGTGGGTAGAGCAGAGCGAAACCCACCAAATCGTTGAAATTTATAACAATGGTGGGTTTCGCTATCGCTCTACCCACCCTACAAGATTTCTTAACTTAATGGCATTGGCGATGAGGGTGTGGTATTGAAAGCGCAAGTGGTTTGTAGCTGAATCGAGTACAACGGATTGAGGGATTTTTTCTCGTTCCCACGCGATGCAAAGGAATGCCAGCCTCGACGCGGTCTGGTGTCGGACAGTTTTGTAGGGTGCGTCCTACGCACCTTTTTCACTGAGCGTCAAGGTGCGTAGGACGCACCCTACAAATATCCTTTTATTTAAAGTACTTGGATACTTATGTATAAAGGAGTGCGCGAGGCGTGGGAGACGCAGTAACGGAGCGAAGAGCATGCCTGCCTCGACGCGCTCTGGTGTCGGACAGACGCTGTACTCATTACAGAGAATTGATCATTTTCAACAAAATCCTATTTTGTAGAACAACGTATGGTCAAGGGGGCACTCAATCGTGTATTAGAAATTAAGCGTTTGGGCTTAGGGTGCGATGAGAGTGTGGTATTGAAAGCGCAAGTGGTTTGTAGCTGAATCGAGTACAACGGATTAGGGGAATAAACGGATTGTTTCATCCTGAATACGCTCTGCGCTCATCGTTATACACAAGTTGATTTTGGACGAGACTTCCAAGATAAATCTTGGACTCCTACCAAAATATACTTATTTATTTAAGGAGAATAAATTTAATATGATCATCAGGAAAAATCCTATTTTACAGACCATTGCTTATGTGGTGATGTTGTGTTGGGGGTTAAGTTTTTCGCTGAGTTGTTACGCCACCAGCGAAACAATGACGTACTATGCTTTTGTCATGTACAAGGCACCATCAGACGGCTCGACTTGGGAATTACCGCCTAAGGATATGGAGACATTGAAAGAGGGGCACTATCGCTTCCAAATTGTACGCCTGCGGCAGGAGGTTAACCAAACTGACTGGATTGCATTGCGGGGAGAATTTAAATTTATACCCGACGATCCAAGCAGGGGTGGTGTCAAACTCTCAGAAAAGGAGACATTAGACGGCAGCGATGAAGTTAATGTCACCGCCAGCAAGGTAAACAGCATCTGGCTTAAAACGCCTACTGATAATAAATATAGCTGGGAAAAAGCAGGACAACCATGGGTACAACCTTTAATTGATGAAATGAAGAACTCATTTACAACAGGTGCTCCCGATCCCAATTTTATGCGTTTTCTTGTTCTTAAAAAGCAAGCAAAAGCCAAATCCAAATGGGAAAAGCAGGGTAAAAAATATACTCTCTACCGACTTCATTATTTCTCAGAACAGTCACTATTAGATGACGAACATCTTAAGGCTCTATCTCGTTTTATTGATCCAAATCAAGCGCCAATCACTGAGATTAAAACGCTCAAAAAATGGATTGGAGCACCGGATAGTTTTGAAAAGGCCGGCTATTTGGGGCAAGCTGACGAGCGACATAAGGAGTTCTATAAAGATTTTCAGGCAGCCTTTAATGGTTTTTTGGACAATATCGTCAAAAAGCAAGCTCAAAAGTATATAGAAAAAGCTGAGGATAAGATTAAAGAGGCTAATAGCTCTATTAATGACGCAAATGAGCAGATTGCTAAAGCAGAGAAAGGATACACCGATGAAGCCAATGACAAGCTGGATTTAGCTGAGACTGCTCTCAATACAGCACAGGCAGAGATTGATAAAGCAAAGGGAAAGATTGATGACTCTAAGATTGCTGATGTCCAAAATAAGTTTGACGAGGCTAAGGCGAAAATTAAGACTGCTAGGCAACAAGTGACTGAGCTTGGGGAGGGGACAGATGATATATCAACAATGATTTTTGTTATCATTGTTACCGCAGCAGCTATCTTTTTGCTGGTAATGCTTTTAAAAAATTTAAAAGATGGAAGAGACAGAGAGGGAAAAAACAAGGATGACGAGGATTATCTTGACAATCCAAATCATTTAAGCTCTCAAAAAAAGCCCCACAGTAGAAAAAGAGGTGAAACAAGAACTGGCAGTCCGCTAAAATGCCAGACGCAAAACAAACGTGGCTCTGACAAATCAACTGATGTTGGCGAACAAAATGACCCTTTTTTAGGGACAACACTAAACCAACCAATCGACAGAGGATATGGCGATAGCAAAGCCATTCCGTCACTTCTGCCATCTGCTGATTATGTCTTAAAACACGATCTTGATAAGATGGTAGAAAATCAGGCATTAGCAGTACTATCAACTCACTTTCCTGAACTCCTTCAAGGAAATATACAACAGCTACAAAACAATCAAGATTTTAAAAATATAGTAGCTCAAATAGTAAAGGAACAAGTGGTTGATTCCCTTGAGGAAGTAAAGAAACAAGTAGTTGATTCCCTTAATGAAAAAATCAGCGATTTTGTGGTTAAAAAGGTTGAATCAACTCTGGCAAAACGTCCTGCTCAAGAAAGGACACCTATTGATGATCAACCCACACCATCATTGCCCAGTTCTGATCATCAAGAAATTAAAACGCCAACGCAGAACATGGGAAGACAGACGGACCAGACACCCCCAACAAAGCAGCCAAACAAAGTGGTTGAAAACCTGAAAACTGTCTTAACCAGCATGAGCGCAGTAGATAAAGCTGAAATAGAACATTTAGAGACAACCACAGACACCTGCACCTTTGTGACTCAAGTAGTTGCACAATGCCTGGAACTTAATCAGCCCATCACATTTTACCAACGTCTGAATAAAAGTATTCAAGATTTGACGGACAAAAAAGTGTCTCTGATTCTGCCTAATGAGGGAGATGACATCAATCAGGAAGAACATAAGGTAGCATCCCAACAAACCGTCACTAAAGGCCGAACGAATGTCATTGCAAGCGTGGTACGTCCTGGCGTGCGATGTGATGGCACCGTGAAGCGTAAAGCAGAGGTCGTTCAAAACACATGAAAATACATCCTAAATACATACCGGCACTACTAATGCTCTGCTGGACCGCGATGGCACAAGCTCAGCAATCCTTTTTAATCGCCCAAGTTGACAGAGGCATTGTAGCCCAAACCTCAGTACGTCCTGGCTGGTTGCCAGTACGCCTCGTGTTTGGATATCAAAGCGAAAGCTATACAGCCCGTTTGCAAGTGAATAGTGAAGAATTTAATCGCTACACCCAACAAATGGCACACCGCCAACGCCCCAACAACTTAATCGCTCGCCTACGGCTTGCACAAAACGGCACAAAAAATATCGCACCCTTAGTTGTTGCCCTAAAACGAGCCGCACCCAACCAAAGTGCTGAAACACTGGCGACTTTTGCTCTCGCCTTTGTACAATCCTTACCCTATAAACTCGATGCCCTAACAACGCCTTTTGACGAAGCCTGGCGTGCGCCCTTGCAAACTTTAGTAGATCGCGAAATTGACTGTGAAGACAGTGCCATATTATACAGCAGCTTACTCTCCGGCTTAGGACTCAATAATGCTTTAGTCATCGTCCCCGGTCACATGCTCGCCGCAGTCGAAGGCCCATTCACAGGCGCATTTTTGCACCATGAAGGCAAAAAATACTATCTCGCAGAAACGACCGGCTTAGGATGGCCTATTGGAAAACCAGCCGACGAGTACAAAGGCAGCACAGCGCTTATATTACCAGTGTCAGCCATTGGACAATCCTCTGCCACGCCCTCGACTCAGCCACTAGACGGAGCATCGCCCGTTGAACCCTCATCGTCTGGGGGACTGCTCCTTTTACTGCTATTTCTCAGCGCGAGCCTGTTGTTTGCGTGGTACTGGATGAATAATCATAGCGTTCGGCAAAGGGACGGCTATGATGATGAGGATGACTTTTATAAAGATTAGGACGTAGGTTAATTCGACCTGCGAGGTATTGGTCTCCTCGCAGGTCTGATATTCGTTGTTTAGCGTAGCGATCTTCGTTGCGGGAAATCCGCTCCGCGAAATTCCCGAAACAAAACAAAGATTAGGACGTAGGTTAATTCTACCTGTTTTGTCCTAGTTTTATTCGTTGTTTCGCTCATTGCGCGTAGCGGATTTCCCGAAACCTCTTATTGATAAATTGACAGGAGTCAATAAATATTATATAGTCTCAAACCACTAACAGTAGAGATATGTAGGGTGGATTAAGCGATAGCGTATCCACCCTACAATTAAAAAGGGACAAGTATAACTTAAAAAAACAATGGTTGAAAAAAACACAGAATCCTCCCGAAAAACCTCAACAAAATGTATTATTTTCACAACCAGAAGCTGAACAGACTGAAAAACTCAGCGAGAACCCATTAGAGGCGGTCAAAAATGCTTTTGACATAACTTGTAAACAGGCATTTCTTCAAAACCCTGAAGGTGCCCTACGACTGATGGGGATTCCCGGCAAAGTCACCTTAATAGAAAAAAATGTTGAACTACAACGAACGTCTGATCTGAAAGTAGATTTAGCATTTTGGGTAGAATACCCGGTAGGCTCAAAAGAGTATCCAGATAAATTTTTACTGCATATCGAATTTCAAAGACAAGCACAGAAAAATATGCCCCTGCGGATGGCAGAATATAACATGGAGTTGGCGCTTGCAAATGCTGAACGGGATAAAAAAGGACGTATTTTAAACTATCCAAAAATAAGAAGTTACGTGCTTTATTTTTGGCCTAAAGAAGGCAAAGATGATCCCGAAAATTGTTCAATTGAACAGGTTATAGAAGTTCGCTATAGAAAAATTTTGCTCTATGAAAAGACATTAGCCGATCTCAAACAGATGGCACTCTGGGAATATATGGCTTTTGCTCCCATTTTAAAAGGCATGGATGAACAACAACTCAATGAAGCAAAGGAACTCTTAGAGCAATATGCTGGAAAGGATGACAAAAAACGCAGCAGATTATTGCTAACACTGGCTTTTTATTTCAAAAGGAAATATAAAAGAAACATCAACGAAATCATTCCAAATTTTGATACCATGATAAGCAAAACAGCAGAAACAGGATATTATGCTTTGACTCCTGAAGAGGCGCGTAAAGAAAGAGAGGACGGCATGGCAGAAGGCATGGCAGAAGGTATGGCAAAAGGAATACAGAAAGTATTAGCTATGCTGTCTGAGGCTCAGCGTGAAAAGATAAAGCAACGCTTGGGTGAGGAAAACGGCAAATTCAAATCCTAATGACTGGTTTCAAAACAGAAAAACAGCAGGGATAAGTCAAAACATTAACGACAGACAATACGTTATTAGAAGGGATAAGTCAAAACCGACACGAAAGGGATTATATTTTATTAGACTTATCCCGATAAAGATTGGCGGTTCGTTAAGGTTTTGACTTATCCCTGCTAAGTACTGAACCATGAATTATCGGAGATATTGGAGTCCAAAGCTTTAGCTTTGGACGTGGGTATCCAAAGCTAAAGCTTTGGACTCCAAAATACTCGGAGATATTGGAGTCCAAAGCTTTAGCTTTGGACGTGGGTATCCAAAGCTAAAGCTTTGGACTCCAAAATACCTAAAAATTCATGGTTCGGTACTTAAAAATAAATCCCTGTCGTTAAGGAAGGTTTAGACTTATCCCTGCTAAAAATAAATCCCTGTAGTTAAGGCTCAGAAAAATCAGGAGAACAAAATGACTTTTCCCCCCGGAAAAAAAACCCTACTCTCAGCGATATTACTACTAAGCCTGCTCAGTGCCGGAGAGCCCATTTATGCGCGAACAATACCCTTCCCCATTATTTTTGTTCACGGCTTTGGAGAAACCGCAGAACGCTGGGATGACATCAAACCCTTTTTTCACCTATTAGAACTCCAATTTGGGGGAATCCTCCAAATATCCAAAAGGGGAAATGTGATCACTTCTGACTACAACAAAGCAGCCGATTATTTTTTTATACAATTTACCGACGACCAATTAGGCATTCAAGACCAAATTAAGGAACTACGCCAATTTATCAAAAAACTCCACCGAGAAAGCCGCGCCCCACGTTTTGTTTTAGTCGGATTCAGCATGGGCGGATTGACCAGCCGTGCCTATCTGACGCAATATCACAACAACCATAAAATTGCCAAATTAGTGACCATTACCTCACCCCATCAGGGCAGTAATTGGGCCTACTTTCACAAAATAGCACTCAAATGTCTTAACAGAGCAGGTGCCTCAAAAGACATGTCATTTTGGACAAAAATAAAAACCAATGGCAAAAAAGCACTGTGCAAACTATTTGAACAAGTCAGCGAAAAAGTGATTGATATCCGATTTGCCGGACCCGCGATGCGAGACCTCCAGCCGATTGAAAAAGGCACAGAGCATTCTAATCTACTCGCCCAATTAGCGCGTACTGACCACCCCCTCGACGTACAATACGCCAGTGTGGTAGCCCAAACTCCAACCCTAGAAAAACCTTTTATCATCTTAAATAACTTTATCAAAGAAAAAAAGAGCAATGGAATACTGACCGCATGGACAGCCCCCTTTATTGACTTTGGTCGCCAACACTTTCCTAAATTCATCAATCTTATATCAAATAACAACGCTGGCAAAAATAATTGCAACAAAGACAGTGGAGATGGTGCCGTATCAGTCTGTAGCCAAGATATTAGCCAATTAGCTTGGTTTAAAAAACAAATAGATCATCAAAAAGAAAGCACCTGGCGTGACACCTTGCAGCGCACCGTTTTTTTAAAAAACGGGACAAGACTAGAAATATTCACCATAAAAGATCACCATTTGGCAGCCCCCGATAATTATGAACTATTACAACGGATATTGGCAGGTACGGCTCAAGCGGCGATAGAAATCACAAACTCGAAAACAACTTGGGGAGGCAAAGGCCATATTTCAGGGCGCGTCAATAATTACCTATTTGATGTCAAACGGATGAAATTGGAGCGACGGGAAAATAATCAATGGCAAGCCATTGAAATATCAGCCCAAGTGGATGAATTAGGTTTTAAATGGGAAAATCTCCCATTGGGAGAAGAACACAATGAATTTAGACTACAATATTCCGTCATGTCTCCGACGGGCAAAGACGAATTAGAACTCGTAGAAACCTTGACCAAAGAAATCAAAATAGAGCCCAATGATTTTCCAACAGGGCTAATCATCATGATATTAATAATCGCCGCCATCTTAGGGATAGGTAGTTTTGTCTATATGAACTCACCCTCTCCAATTTCTTGGGGACGACAAAAAGACTCATGGGAAGAGGATGACTATTTGGATTAAATATAGTACGCAAAAGTATTGACAACTATTGACTTATGAATACTACTTATATTTTTTTTATATTATAACATATGTTTGATGTCATAAAAACCTGTCAAAAAAACTTGACATTATTTTTATAATTTGGTTTAATTATCAACAGACTTGAGGTGGTTAGCCCTCCACATTAAAAAAACGGGGTCAAGTTCTATGTAACTAGACAACTCAAGTGCTAAATAAAAGTAACCCTAAGCTCCGGCGAGGGGATAAAGGGCTGATAGCTCCCATATTCACTCTGTTGAAATGTCTGCGGCAACGTGGGCATGTCAATAGTTGTCAATAGAATTGTTATCTCACTTGAGCTTTATTATTCAACCCTTATCATGGTATATTTTATCTTGGACGTCCATTAAACATTTGGAGACTTTTTTGAATGAAATATTTTATGAGTTTATTATTATTATTAATAGCCACTCAGATACACAGTGCGCCTATCGTCAACATGCAAACCAATCTCGGTACTATCGTCATTGAACTGAATGCCAAAAAAGCACCCAAAACAGTTGACAATTTTTTGCGTTACATCAATGAAGGCTTTTTTGATGGCACCATTTTCCACCGCGTCATAAAGAATTTTATGATTCAAGGCGGTGGCTTTACTAAAGATTACAAGCGGAAACCCACCCATGAGCCGGTTGAAAACGAAGCCAATAACGGACTGTCAAATGCCCGAGGCACGATTGCCATGGCACGTACTGGTGATCCGCATTCAGCCACCGCACAATTTTTTATCAACGTTAAGAATAATACTTCCCTCGATTATCGCGGCGCCACAAGGAGAGGTTGGGGTTATGCCGTTTTTGGTCAAGTGATTGATGGCATGGATGTTGTTGATAAAATTAGAGAAACCAAGACGGGACGCGGTGGCCCCTTTGGGCGGGATGTACCACAAACGACTGTTATTATTGATAAAGTGTCTGTCGTGACATCGAAAAAAACGACTGATGAGTAGCAATTTAAAAATCCTATTTCTTAAAGAAATAGGATTTTTTGGGTGACTAAGTACCGAACCATGAATTTTAATGTATTTTGGAGTCCAAAGCTTTAGCTTTGGACGTGGGTTTCCAAAGCTAAAGCTTTGGACTCCAAAATCTCCGATAATTCATGGTTCAGTACTTAGCAATTTAAAAATCCTATTTCTTAAAGAAATAGGATTTTTTGGGTGACTAAGTACCGAACCATGAATTTTAATGTATTTTGGAGTCCAAAGCTTTAGCTTTGGACGTGGGTTTCCAAAGCTAAAGCTTTGGACTCCAAAATCTCCGATAATTCATGGTTCAGTACTTAGCAATTTAAAAATCCTATTTCTTAAAGAAATAGGATTTTTTGGGTGACTAAGTACCGAACCATGAATTTTAATGTATTTTGGAGTCCAAAGCTTTAGCTTTGGACGTGGGTTTCCAAAGCTAAAGCTTTGGACTCCAAAATCTCCGATAATTCATGGTTCAGTACTTAGCAATTTAAAAATCCTATTTCTTAAAGAAATAGGATTTTTTGGGTGACTAAGTACCGAACCATGAATTTTAATGTATTTTGGAGTCCAAAGCTTTAGCTTTGGACGTGGGTTTCCAAAGCTAAAGCTTTGGACTCCAAAATCTCCGATAATTCATGGTTCAGTACTTAGCAATTTAAAAATCCTATTTCTTAAAGAAATAGGATTTTTTGGTATTTTAGATTTTCACGATTTTGAAGTACAACTATGAGCCGATTAGAAAATATAAGCCCATTCTTAGTCATGGACGTCCTCCGCAAGGCACGCTCCATGCCTGATGCCATTCATTTTGAAATAGGTGAGCCAGATATCCCCCCCTCACCCAAAGTCATAGAGGCGATGGTTAAAGCCAGTATTGAACAAAAAATTCACTACACTGAAAGTTTAGGCTTATTCGCTCTGCGGGAAAAAATCGCTGCCTTTTATCAAAAGCGATATCAAGTTAACATATCACCGGCTCAAATCGTTTTAACCGTTGGTACATCAGGCGCGTTTTTAATTACTTACGCCATTTTATTAAACGCGGGTGAAAAATTACTTTTGACTGATCCCGCTTATCCCTGTTATAAGAACTTTTCCTATATTTTAGATTTACAACCCGTTTTTGTGCCCATTGATAAATCAACAGATTACCAATTAACAGTAGAACAATTAAAAGCGCACCAAAACATCAAAGCCGTTCAAATCTCCTCTCCATCCAATCCTATTGGTAATGTTTATTCTAAAACTGCTTTAAAAGCCTTAATTGAATACTGTGACAATCAAAACATTTATTTTATCTCTGATGAAATTTATCACGGGCTTGTTTATGAAACAACAGCGCAAACGGCCTTAGCATTTTCTAAGAATGCTATTGTTATCAATGGATTTTCAAAATATTTTGGTTTACCAGGCTTAAGGCTCGGTTGGGTTATCTTACCTCCCCAATTAGTACGAGCAGCGGAAATTGTTATGCAAAGTTTATATATTTCCGCACCCACCATCAGCCAGTATGCCGCTTTAGAGGCGTTTAATGATGAACAACATTTAAATAAGATAGTTCACACTTACCAAAACCGAAGAAATTATTTATATAAAGAATTATCTCAACTATTTACGATTGACGCGAAACCAGAAGGCGGGTTTTATATTTGGACAGATATTTCTAAATATTCGACGGATAGTCTCAAATTTTCTGAACTCTTATTAGAGAAAATTCATATAGCGACAACATCTGGCGTTGATTTTGGCAAAAATAAGACAAATAACTATATTCGATTTGCTTATACAAGAGATATTGAGCATTTAAAAGAAGGAGTGGAGAGATTAAAAGGATTTTTGAAAAAATGCTAAAATACTATTGATTTCCTGGCACCCTTCAATTATATCGAAAAAATAACAGTTTTCGAGGCAAAAGTTGTTGCACAAAAACTTTTGCCTCGAAAGTTGTTTCGGGAATGGAGCTACGCGGATTTCCCGAAACTTGTTGTTTCGGGAATGGAGCTACGCGGATTTCCCGAAACTTGTTGTTTCGGGAATGGAGCTACGCGGATTTCCCGAAACTTGTTGTTTCGGGAATGGAGCTACGCGGATTTCCCGAAACTTGTTGTTTCGGGAATGGAGCTACGCGGATTTCCCGA
>JSZA02000442.1 GCA_000785145.2 Candidatus Thiomargarita nelsonii | reverse complement strand
AATGTTGAACAAGTGGCACAAAAATTCATCGACGTCATATACGATGAATTTGAAGAGTCACTTGCTTTAGCAAGACTTTTTCTCTCTGTGCCTTATGATGATCTGCCAACATTTAACCGAAATTTTGTGACAAATTTAGCGCGGCAATTGAATATTGAGTCGGAGCTGACTAGCACGACGCCTGTTCTTTCTCTGCTAGGCACTCGTGGGAACGAGCCAGAATGGAATGATCGTCGGCAATCACAAGGACATTTAGGCATTCCTTTGGTTTCGCCAGAATTTGTAGATACAATCCCTATGGTTTCTAGGCTTTTGAATCAACTGGGATTAGGGCTGGACTGGATAAGTATGCCCAATAAAAAATTCAGTATGCAAACACAATCGCAAACACAATTGGATCTCACTGGCACTTTTTTGGTGCAAGATGCCAAAAATGATCGAGATGCTCAGAATAGAAGGATCATTCCTATGCAAGATTTTGTTGCGGATTATAAGGTGAAAACTGTTTTTGGTTTTGGTGGACGATATCTTGTGGGTAAGAAAAGTGTTCTCGCTACTATCTTTTTTTCTAAAGAAACCTTAACGATAGAGACGCTCAAAAAGCTTTCCCCTATTATCAAGCCCTTTAAAGTCTCTACTATGCGGTTGTTTAAAAAAGATAAAGTCTTTGGGTAATTTATGCACATACATCTTGATCCGGTTGGTGGAATCGCTGGAGACATGTTTGTTGGGTTTGGCAGTAAGCGATTTCCTAATATTAGTAATATACTAAGGAGTTTAGTCTTTGACTATTCGACGCATAATGATGAATCCATTGCTTTAATTAATTTTGAGGTTGATGATCAATCGCCTGAAGATTTAGCCGTCGGTTTAGAACACTTACGTGAGTTGGATGGCGTGATTGACATTTCTCAAAATATGTTGATGATGAAAAAAAATCGTGTCGCCACTGGTATTCAAATATTAGCTGAG
>JSZA02000441.1 GCA_000785145.2 Candidatus Thiomargarita nelsonii | reverse complement strand
TGAAGCTTTGCCTTCTAACACGCACCACGCGAGACAAATCGCGCCTAAACGAGTATCAGAACTGACATAACGATTTAACACTTCATAGCCTAAATTATTGTTTTCTAAAAACGTTTGTGCCAGTTCGACTTGTTTCAGTGCTTGGGGGAGTTGTTCTAGGCGTAAGGCATTAGCACCCAGCAGTTTTTTCAATAAGGGCGGCATTGCGTCATAATAAAAAAAGGCGCGTTGTGTCGTTGGTAAGCCGCGAAAAATATGAAATGGACGTCCCGTGCGGCGTGCGGCGGTTAAAAGTAAACGTAGTTGAGTGACTTGATCTTTCGTTTTATCAGACAAACGCTCCAGTTTTGCTAAGCGTAGTCGCCCTTGAAAAATTTCATGACCATATAAAACGCTGCCTTTTTTGGCTTCTAGCCGACTGAGATCAAATAAAGATTTAGCCGCCATATCTGTGTTTAAAATCAAGCCACCAAATAATCCCACAGTGGTTGGCGAATAAATCAAGGTGGGAACGCCATCTTTACTACCGCCTTGAATTTCATGATGAATTTTATGTTCAGCCAGAGAAACGGGACTAACGACAGTATGTGGTTTATCTGATGTCAATAATTCTGGACGATTATCCCGCCCCGAAAAGGCTGAAATTTTGACACCTAATAAACCGGTTGCTTGACTGATGGTGTTTTTAAAGGCTATGGGTTCATCAGTAAACAAACAACGCCCTAATGCCTCTTCATCTTGAGCCACCACGCGCTGATGAGTGAGTAGTTGTTGAAAATGACGTTTGACTTGCTGGGCGACTTTATCACCTTCTCCCATTTCTAGTAATGGCTTAAAATCTTCTAACCAACCTTGTAATAAACTATCATCTCCCCAAATCGCCTCTTTTAAATCCTCATCAGCTAAGGTGATCACCCACAAAGCGGTTAGCACACAACGCGATTTATTATCTTCAATATCTTGAATAAATTCAGGGCGTGCGACAGGTATCAAGCTTAATAAGGCGGCTTC